>JASLGV010000051.1 GCA_030149995.1 Pedobacter sp. | reverse complement strand
CTGTTATACAAACGTCCCTGCTGGCCATACTCCTGCTGAGCAACCATGTGGTGATATGGGAAATCTTAAGCCTGAGTGTTTTGCTGGGCATTATCAATGCCTTTGATGTACCCGCAAGGCAAACCTTAATTAATCAGGTTGTGCAGGATGCAGACGATGTACCCAGTGCCTTGTCGCTCAGTGCAGCCATGTCGAGCGTTAGTAAAGTACTTGGACCGGCAGCGG
The DNA here is from genome assembly GCA_030149995.1 of Pedobacter sp. Classification (GTDB taxonomy): domain Bacteria; phylum Bacteroidota; class Bacteroidia; order Sphingobacteriales; family Sphingobacteriaceae; genus Pedobacter. Next base: position 3,540 of record JASLGV010000051.1, on the reverse strand, counting down.
CCGGCTTTATATTGGAACACTGGAATGCAGGAATATGCTTTGCATTTAATGCGCTTGGTTTTATCGTTGTAATCGCTTGCTTTTCGATGATGAAGTTACAGCCTTACACAAAGAAAATAGCACATACCAATATTAAAGACGCCTTTAAAGAAGGTATCTTATACCTGGTAAACACACCCCGCCTCGGACTCGTTATCTTAATGCTTAGTCTGGTGGGGCTACTGGTATTACCTTACGACACACTGATTCCGGCAATTGCCAAAGTAACTTTCAATGGCGGCGCAGCAACCTTTGGATATATTTCTGGCTTTATAGGCTTAGGTGCCGTTTCAGGAACCATTGTACTGGCTTCTCTAAAGCAAAATCAAAACCTTCGTTTTTACCTCATTTTAAGCACCGTTTTATTAGGTTTCGGACTTATTTTCTTTTCACTTACCACCAATTTCTACTGGGCCATGCTTTTCGTACTGTTTACGGGCTTTGGTTCGGTTATGCAGTTTACCAGCTGCAATATTATTGTACAGTCTGAAGCAGCGCCCAACATGCGTGGAAGAGCCATCAGCATCCTATTAACAGCCATTTTTGGTATGCTACCTTTAGGAAGTCTTCTTACAGGTTATGCTTCTGAACACATTGGCAGCAGTTACACGCTTTTAGCCCAAGGATGTTTAGCCATTCTGATTGCCTTTATTTTCCATCGCCTGTTTAACGGTACAAAAAACAACCGCCACATTCCTGTACAACAGAAATCAATTCAAAATAACATTTAAATCTATAATAAAATGGAACATACCAGCCAAACAGCTTTGCTTGTAATGGATTTACAAAATCCCATTATCCAGAGCTTAACAGACCAAACCACGATTGTAACCAATGTATCAAAAGCAGTTGCACAGGCAAGAGCAAAAAAAATCCCAGTAATTTATGTCGTGGTGGGATTCAGACCTGCGGCACCGGAAATCAGTGCGCAGAATAAAAGCTTTTCCATCTTAAACAATAAAGAGATGTGGACAACTGAATTTTCAGATCAATGGGTACAGATTCATCCGGATCTGACACCACAAACTGATGAGGTCGTGATAACCAAACGCCGCATAAGTGCCTTTACCGGCAGCGATCTGGAAGTTGTTTTAAGAGGCCTGAATATCAGACACCTTGTTTTAACCGGGATCAGTACCTCGGGAGTTGTTTTATCAACTGTACGGGAGGCTGCTGATAAGGATTTCCAGCTAACCGTAATAGAAGATTGTTGTGCAGACAGGGATCCAGAAGTACATCAGGTACTCACCTCCAAAGTATTTCCGGCACAGGCCGAGGTAATCCGTTTAGAAAACTGGATTGCTTAAACAACGATTATAACATTAAATGCGTAAATCAGAAGTTGTCTTCTTAAACCTGGCAACTTCTGATTTGCCATAAACACAGGATTGATAAGATCAATCAAGGAACCAATCAGTTTGAAGATCTGTACGGAACATACTACAATACAAACGAAAACCGACATTTTAATACGAACCTATCTTATAGATTTGGAGGAAAAAGCAACGTACTTAAAAGGTTCAGGACAATAAAGATGAACTTGATCGGATTAAATAAAAGGTGCATACTTAACTTTAATGTAAATCAAAACAGGTTTAAGGACAAAATACCGATAGAGCAACCGTTTATCACTTTATATAACCATTCGACACAATGTAAGATTATCTGTTTGCCTAATGGTCTATATTTGGATACTTATCTAAATTTATATGAAGAAAATTATCATCTTATTTGTTGTAATGGTATCGATAGCCATAACAAATTTTGTACATGCACAGAACCTTACCGGTAACTGGTATGGGTTGCTTGAAATTCCAGGTAAAAAACTCCGGATCAATTTTCACATTAAGGCTACAAACACGGGCTTTGTTACAACGATGGATAGTCCGGATCAGGGAGCTCAAGGGGTACCAACGGATAAAACCACAATCAATGGCAGCGAACTGATAATCGAAGCATCGAAGCTGGGCATGATTTATAAAGCAACTTTTGTAAAAGAAAAGGATGAATTACAGGGATCCTTTACCCAGGGACCAGGAACTCTTCCTCTAAACCTTTCCAGAAAAGAGCTGGTAAGCGAAACAAAGTTGACAAAAAGGCCGCAAGATCCTACAGACTTCCCTTATAAACAGGAAGAAGTAACTTTTAAAAATACCAATGCCGGCAATGAATTGGCCGGTACCTTAACCCTGCCTTCAAACGGACAGGTATCTAAAATTGTGATCCTCATTTCTGGTTCTGGTCCACAAGACCGAAACGAGGAAATACAGCAGTTTAACCACAGACCCTTTTTGGTATGGAGTGATTACCTGACAAGAAAGGGCATTGCTGTGCTTAGATACGACGACCGGGGCGTAGGAAAATCAACCGGTGATTTTGCAAAAGCCACAACAGCTGATTTTGCTGAAGATGTAGAATCGGCTGTAGATTTTATCAAATCCAGACCAGATTTAAAATCACTTAAAATTGGTTTAATGGGACACAGTGAAGGGGGGATGATTGCACCAATCGTTGCCAGCAAAAATCCATCAGTAAAGTTCATGGTTCTCTTAGCTGGCCCCGGTATTCCCATTTCAGACCTTATGGTTCGGCAAGTCAAAGATCAGATGCAGCTGGCTGGCGTATCTGATAAACTGATAACTTCTACCGCAGCATTAAACAAAAAAATTTATACAACGGCCGGTGATTTCAAAAACCTGAATGATGCTGAGTTTAAGACCAAAATTGACTCGGCTTTATTAAAAGTATTCAGAAACAACAATTCTGAGCACGACAGTGAAGAAGTTATAACTCAAAAGGTAAGCAACACTTCTAAACAACTCGACAGCCCCTGGTTCAGATATTTCATTTCTTTTAATCCACAACAATATCTTTCAAAAGTAACTTGTCCGGTATTGGCAATCAATGGTACATTGGATATGCAGGTATCCAGTGATGAAAATTTGAAGGGTATTAAAGAAAGTTTAGCCAAAGCCGGCAATAAAAATTTCGAAATATTTCCTATATTAAATCTTAATCATTTATTACAACTTGCAAAAACAGGCTCTGTCGCTGAATATTCGGAGTTAGAAGAAACCGTTAATCCGCAGGCACTCGAAAAAGTTACGCATTGGATAGAGAAAATATAAAGAAACAACAGACGTGGTTCTGGCCGTTGCAAATTACCTTTTGGCTTATAGCTGGTGGCATTAACTTTGGTGCACAATATTTTACGGCCAGCTATGAGTTTAAACTGGCCATCTTAAACCTTGCCGGCCTCTGCTTTGGTGGTTTTCTGGTTACCTCATTTTATCGCCTTTACCTTAAAAGGAAAAAATTAGTTTTTAATCTTCGTGCATCCAGATTTATTACCATGCTCCTGGGGTCCGCTCTGCTACAGTCTGTTGCATGGATCAGTTTTATCTTGTTGCTCAGCCTGCCTTTTGCCAAACAGTTCAACATTAATTTTATCCGGATTTTACTCAACCTGGTTCCACTTTTTATCATTGTATTGGTTTGGGA
>JASLGV010000024.1 GCA_030149995.1 Pedobacter sp. | reverse complement strand
ATATGCACGATGGGCAGGATCTTTTTGATGAAGCCACTTCACAGGGACGTATTGGTCCTTTAGAATGGGGTGTAGACGAAACCATTGATGCTGCCCGCAATAAATGTATTGTGGTTGCCATCGAACATCATGAAGATAAACTGAAACGGGTGCAGGAATATTTCTTTAAAGACAATCCCGATCAGCAAGATGCTGAAGGCAAACAGTACCTTGATTTTATTGTAAAAACCTTAAAGCCTTATATTGATAAACATTACAGAACCAAACCCGATAAGCCGAACACTTTTATGGCCGGCAGCTCCATGGGCGGTTTAATCAGCTTTTATGCAGGCTTAAACTATCCGCAGGTATTTGGTGCATTGGGCATCCTCTCGCCTTCTATCTGGCTGGATTATGGCAATATCAATAAAGAGATTGCCGATAAAATGAACAATCAGCAGGTTAAAACACAACGCTATTTCTTTTATGGGGGTGGCAATGAAAACCGCAGCAAACCAGACGGGAGCTTTGTTAAAATGAACGACGACATTACCAAAGCCGTTGATCAGTTTAAAGCGTCGGGAGCAGAAATTAAAGTTTCTATAAATCCCGACGGACGACATGGAGCCTGGTACTGGCGCAGCGCTTTTACCGAATTTTATCCCTGGTTAACAGACCATATTAAACCTTAAATTTCAAAATCATGATTAAAAACAATCTTGTTAAAATTACCTTAACAACCGCATTGAGCATTACAGGGTTATCTTTTGTCCAGGCACAATCTGTAAAGAAAACCGTACCGGTGGGAAAAGGTATTTACGAACTGGTATACAGTCAAAAAGGAAATGCCGTATATGTGGCCTCAGTAGGCACCAAATCGATCTATAAATTAGATGCCAAAACCCTTGCCGTTACAGACAGTATTCATTTGGCAGATGCCCCTGCTTTTGGAATTGGTATAAATGATAAAACTCAAACTTTATATACCACCAATACCCGTGTAAACTCTGTAAGTGCCATTGATCTTAAAACAAAAAAAGTAATCAACACCATTGCTGCACCAAGCGGTAAGGCCCACACACGTGAAGTACTGGTTGATGAAGATTTAAATAAGATTTATATTACAGATGTTGGTGCAGGCAGCAAAGTTTGGGTAATTGACGGAAAAACCAATACGCTGGAACACGTTATTGAAGAAACCGGAAAAACCACAACCGGCATTGCACTGGATAAAAAAGCACAAAAGCTTTATGTAACCAATATGGGTTCAAATCAGATTGGTGTTATCGACCTGAAGTTAAACAGACTGGTAGATTCTATTCCTGCCGGCGGCGAAAGTCCAACCAACCTGGTATTTGATGCAAAGAGCAACCGCTTGTTTATTGCCAACCAGAAAACAGCCGATATTACCGTGCTGGATCTGGCAAAACGTACCGTAGTGCAAACCATTAAAACTGGTGCCGGAGCGCTGGGTATTGCTTTAGATCCGGTAAAAAACAAAGTTTATGTAGCCAACCGTCAGGCTGGAACCGTTACGGTAATCGATGCAACCGATTATAAAGTACTGGCTAATTTAAAAACAGGTACCTACCCGAATACCGTTAGCCTGGATCCAAAAACCGGAAATGTGTACGTAACCAACAAAGCACAAACCAAAAAAGACGATCCTTCTTTTGTAGATCAGCAAGGAGATACTGTTAGTCTTATTGGCTGGTAACCCCATTACACTAAAAGAGCCGTTGAGGTTGTTCAACGGCTCTTTTTTTATCCTCTACAAATCGACCTTAAACCGGTCAATCCAAACCGCTTTCCGATCCAGGGTGCTTTGGTAATTGGACAAAATAAAGTCCCGGTCGTACACCGCCTTTCTTTCCAGCTTTTTAATGCCGTTAACGTAAATTGAAACCGGTTTTCTTACATCAATCATTTCAGGTGAAATAAAAACAGTGAACGACTTTACACCCGAGCTTTCTACGAAAAAGGAATTACCTTTTAAAGATACCCGTACAGCGCCCGATTTACGTGGGAAGTTAAAAGCTTTTAAAAGGGTATCGGTCGTAGTTACCAAGTCCTTGTCCGGATCGTAATTTACCAGTTTAAGAATCTTAAAATTGATGTTTTTATGCCATTTGACCGGTGTAGCCAGGGTATCAAACTGGTTTATTTCAATCCAGTCGGCACGACCATATTTCAGATCATCACATTCCCAGTACAGTTGCTTGCGGAAAGGATTTCGCTTTCTGTTGATCAAATCGGCAAAGAGCAGTTTATAAGCAGGTTCCGACTCATCAAACTGCGGAAACCAATGTGGCCAGTCATTATAACGATGATCCTGATAATCTGCTTTTAAGTTTTTCATAATCACATTTAATGAATCGTTGGCATCAGGTGGGAAATAATAATCCAAATCTGTAGAAACATTAAAATAAGAACGGTTTTGAATGTTCCGTATAAAAGTTCCGCCCGTTCTTACTTTTGGCTGGGTGTTAAAACCATAAAATCCCGCAAAAGGAACCTGCTGTTTCATCAGGTAAGAAAAAGACCCGGTGGCACCATTTGAATGCCCACTTATAAAAACACGGTCGTCGTCTATATTGATACTGGCTTTAATTTCTTTCAGTATCGCGGGAATCATAAAGAAACCATTATCCGGCCACATCCAGTTGTATTGCTTAGAACCTTGAGGATATACCATAATCACATCGTTTGCTGCGGCATATTTGGTATAGTATCGGTTCCATCCTTCTAAAATATCTGCACGCTGGAAATCAGAAAGGGCATTCGACTGAACGGCACCATGCAGAAAAAATAACACAGGGTATCTTTTTTCCGGATTGTAATGATCCGGTAACCGTACAAAGTAAGAAGTACGCAGGCTATCTGTTACCTTAAACTCTATGCTATACGACCGGTACTTCTTGGCAGTAAAATGGTGGTCAGAACGGATCTGCTCATAAAGTTTTTTTCCATCCTTATCCGGATTAAATGCCACAACATCAGGGTCAGTAGCTTTAAAATCATCTTGTTTCTTATGCAATTCTTCAAAAAAGGTATCCTTTAATTGCTGTGCACGGGCCTTTACAACCGGCCATCGCTTATCGACCAGTAAATTTTCATATTCCTTATCTGCATTAACCCAGGTTAATGAACTCCAGGTACTATTACGTTCGTTGTTGCTTGCAAGTAGCTGATCCAGGTAATTGAAAGCCTTGTCGTATTCCTTAAGGATACCGGCAAGCACCGCAGCCTTATAAAGCCCCGCAGCCTCCACCTCCTGGGGAAACTGCTTAAAGGTTTTTTCGTAAAGATTAAAAGAGGTTCTGTAATCGGAGGTATCTTTTGCCTTCCACATCAGGTGTAAAGCACTGTCTCTTAAAACACGGTAGGTTTGAGCCTGCGCCCCACTTATCGTAAAAAATATAAAAATGAGTAAAAGGTATTTTTTCATGTCCACTTATTTTTTACACAAAATTAGCAGAAGCAAATTAGTATAAATTGTAAAAATGTGACATGCAATTACCTGAAACTCCAGAAAATATCTTCCCGTCCCATCATGCGGCCATCTTTAAAAAACTGAGAAGGCGTTAAACCCGTTAACTGCCTGCAAGCCTTTATAAAATGCGATTGATCGGTATACCGAACCTGGTGAGACAGCACGGTATAATTAACTGTTTTTTCCTGTTTGATTTTGCAGTCCATCAATTGCCTGAACCTGACGATTGAGCGGTATTTCCGGGCACTCGTGCCAATATATTGCCTGAAAAGGCGGTTTAGTTGTTTCCGGCTAATGCCCAGCTTCAGTTCGGCAATTTCATCTACCCCCATCTCACAGCCAGTCTCATGAAACAGCTCCAGCGCCTTTTCTATGTACCCATTTTCAGAAGGTGTAAAGATTTTTAAAAACATTTGATCCAGCCTTTCCCTCAAAATATCCATATCGAAGATTTCAAATAAACCGGCCGGCAAGGCTCCATTGAAAAAATCAAGGGCAGGAGAAGTAAGAAGGGCATTTGCAGAAAAAGTTGATTGTAAAAACTGATTGATACCAAAAGGATTAAACACAATACCTATTTTATGGACCGGCCCTATCTGAACAACTTTTAAAGGCGCTTCGCGTAAGGGAGTAAAAATTTGAAGTGGCTCCGCGTCTGGCTTAAACTGTATTACATTTGTACCGTTCTGACGGTTAAAAACATGATTTTTGTATAGCGAAAGCGTATTGTTGTAGTGCGGATAGCAAGTATACGTATTCCGGTAATCACTTGCATCTGCCACATCCAGGTAATAATAACTGATGTGTTTGGCCAATAAAGTATTTAAGGGTTTAAAAGTTTCAAAAATGTGTATCATCTTAAAGAAGACGCAAAAAAAATAAAATGTTGCAAAACCTGCCGGTTCTTAATTTCCGGCAGGTTCTAACTATTATTTTACAATAAAGGTATTGTTAGATTTATCTTTATCGGGGGTATGGCTGCTACCCATAACCACTTTCTTTAAAACTTTAGCTGTTTTTAGCGGAAGCGTTACTTCTGTATTGCCTTTTTCCCATAGTCCAATGGTGTGGTGTTGTTTTTCTTTTGTACCATCTTCAAATTCAAAAGAAAGATCAACCGGAAGTGGCTTGCTACTTTTGTTTTCAATTACAACCTGGTAACCACCCTCGTTTTTATCTACGGTTTTTATAGCCAAATCAGTTACACCACCTTCAAAAAACCAACGTTTCCAGAACCAGTTCAGGTCTTTTCCACTACCGGTATTCATGCTGTAAAAGAAGTCGTAAGGCATTGGGTGCTTGCCATTCCAGTTTTTAATATAATGGTGCAGGGCCTTGGTAAACAATTCATCGCCCAGGTAATCTTTAATATACAGGTATCCAAGTGCCGGTTTAGGATATGAATTTGTAAAAGATCCTGCTCCTTTCAAATCCGTTGTTAAGGTCATGATGGGGGTATCATCTTTCCCGCCTGATGAAGAAGCCGTAGGTTGTATACCATAG
>JASLGV010000009.1 GCA_030149995.1 Pedobacter sp. | reverse complement strand
GGTTAACTCTTCCATAAACCAAACTTATAACTTATTTTTCAGTTATACAACTAAAAAATAAGTTATATTACTGAAAAAACAGTTCAAAAAAGCAAAAACCTATCTAAAAGCATTTTAAGCTAAGAAAAAAATATAAAATATTTTTTCCTGACTGTACCAATTTATCTTAAATGCTTATGGAGTGCAACAAAGTTCGTGGTAGCCACAACATCTTACAGATTGTATGAGCAAGTTAGTTTAACCTTTGCCAAACAAAAAAGCTCATTATTTCTAATGAGCTTTTTATTATTCTTTTCGCTGTGCGAACCTTTTTTAATTACCTCTGATGAGGGTAATAAATCCCTTTAACTTTGGCAGGTCAGGTCCAAGATCAATGGCATAGTAGTAGGTACCCTCGCTTAATGGTGCGCCTCTTAAAGTACCATTCCATTCATTGTTGTATCCCTTCTTGGTATATAACAATCTGCCTGCGCGGTCATAAATCGATACCGTGTTTTTAGGGTAAAACTCAATATCCTGAATAACCCAGGTGTCGTTTTTACCATCACCATTCGGAGAAAGAATATTGGTTGCTATAACCGTTTCTACAGGTTTACTTCTGTATACCGTTATGGTATATGCATTTGTTGTTACGCCGTCTTGTGCAGTTACTACAACGGTAATCGTATTGTTTCCTACATTTAGTGGAATATCCGTTGAAGGACTTCCGTTGGGTGCAGGGATGCCATTGATTTTCACGGTAGCAGTCGGATCAAAAGTTACTGTAAAATGAACATTGCTTAATTTATTATCTACTGAGGTGGTATAGCTGTGTGTTCCTGAAGTAAACGCAGGAGACAGCGTTCCTGAACTGACAGACAAACCAGATACATTGGCATTGCTGAGTGCGTTGATCGTTAAAACACCATTCAGATAATTGATACTGTAATTGTTTGAAGCAGCACCACTTACTGTAATCGGGTAATTACCAGGCACGCCAGTAGTAACTGCTGTGCTGGTAGCAACTGGCTGAGCAGACAATGAACCAGCATTATCTCCATTTACAAACCCGCTATAAGTAAACGTAAATGGTGGGTTGGCCAGTCCGAAATTTCTGCTCTTATTATCTGCTGTAATGGTCAGTATTGCTTTGGTTACCGTTAAAACACCAGGTACATAAACAACATCATAGTTAGGAGTAGCTGCTCCACTTACCGTAATTGGATAGGTATTTACGCCCGAACCGGCTGTAGCTGTGGTGCTGATTACAGGCTGCGTAGTTAGAACAGACTGATTCTCTCCGGTAAGGAAACCACTGTAGCTCACGGTTAATACCGGATTAGCAGTACCATAAACTTTATTCTGCTGATCTGCCGTAATGGTCAGGACCTTTTTGTTAATAATCAGGTTACCTCCGGCGTAGTTCAGCATATAATTACTGTTCAATGCCAGCGTACCTTTAGTGATGGCATAAGTATTCGCACTTTCACCTGCCGTACGGGTCAATGATCCTGTGAAACTGTCTGTGCCAACCAGTGTTCCTCCGGTAATGGCATAAGTAAGTACAGGATCTGCATCTCCGTAGGTTTTGCTTTTTGCATCGGCAGTAACGGTCAGTACCAGGGGATTAACCGTTAATGCACCATCAACATAACTGATGGTATAATTTGTATTTACAGCGCCACTGGCAGCAATTGTGTATGGACTGCCTGCAACAGAAGAGGCTGCTGTAGCGGCGGTGGTTAATGTAGGTGGTGTGGTAAAGCTGGACTGCGTATCGCCATTCACAAGACCTGTATAACTTGCCGTCAAGGCAGGTAAAGGATCGCCGTATACTTTGGTTTTGCTGGCAGCTGTTATCGTTAAGGGAGCAGGTATTACCGATAAACTGCCGGATGCATAAGTGATGGTATAATTTGTATTTACAGCACCACTGGCAGCGATTGCGTATGGACTGCCTGCAACAGAAGAGGCTGCTGTAGCAGTTGTGGTAAATGTAGGCGGTATGGCAAAGCTGGACTGCGTATCGCCATTCACAAGACCTGTATAACTTGCCGTCAAGGTAGGTAAAGGATCGCCGTATACTTTGGTTTTGCTTGTTGCCGTTATTGTCAAAGGAGCAGGATCTACTGTTAATTTTCCAGTAACGTAAGTGAAAGTATAATTTGGACTTGCTGCGCCACTGGCAGCGATTGTGTATGGACTACCTGCAACAGAAGAGGCTGCCGTAGCAGTGGTTGACAATGTCGGTAGTGTAGTTAAACTTAATATATTCTCACCATTCACAAAACCTGAATAGCTGGCGGATAATCCTGGCATATTAGCACCGTATGTTTTGTTCAGGTTGTCAGCCGTGATGATTAATGGTGCCTTATCTACAATATTGTTTGGAAGTAAAGTGATATAAGAACCACTAATCAAACCACTTTTGAATTGTATACTACCACCGGAAATCCCGGTAGAGGCAGGAATAGTAGCTGCTAATCTTACATATACTGGAGTAGTGCTCAGGGTTCCGGCTCCGCCTATGGTTAAAGTCGGAGAAAAGGTAGTATTGTCGGTACTCAGCTCAAAATTTGCGTTTGGCGATGTAATTAATACTGCTTCAGTTAAATTAGCTCCGGAAACCGTAAATGACTGTGAGGCTGAAGCTTTACCATAAGTAGTTGTAAAAGGTACTGTTATTGAGCTGGTTATAGTCAGACTTGGCTGGGGAATTGTCTGCGCCTGCGTTGTGAAGCTTAAGATCTCGCCTGTTGTTGTACCTGAGCTGTTTAAACCATTAGCTCTGTAATAATAAGTAGTTGATGCATTTAAACCAGTAAGGCCGGCGGTTACTGACTTAGCGCCAGTACCTTCACTTATGGTAGCTGGAGTTGCGGAGATAGCACTGGAACCGATTAATATAGGGCTGGTACCATCATCGAAACTTATGGTCGTTGTATTTTTTTCATTATCATGAAGTGTACCATTCAGTGTGGTCGTTGTAGTGGTGATAGCTGTAGCAGCTGTTGTAACAGCAGCTGGATAACCAGTAACGATACCCGTCTGGTTAATCTGAGGATCTATTGATTCAATTGTTAGATTTGTCCCTAATACACCATTTAACCCATTAGGCCCGCTATCGGCAACAGTTTGTCCGGATAACTCATAGGTGAATTTGTCAAGATTTGAGATCTCAGCTTTTAAAGCTCCGGATTTTACATTACTTCCCTGTGCAGCATTAAACTGATAGCCTACTTGTGCAGATAGTTGGTGACTTATCAAACAGAAGCACCAAAATAAGAAAGATAATAGTAGTTTTTTTTTCATAAACGAATGATTAAATACGCAAATAAGGATCTGCAATGCAGATAAAATATGTTTGGTTTAATAATTAAACGGGTTGGTTTAACGTTTCAGCAATTAATCCGGAGAAAGCATTTTTAGCGACAGTATTTTGAACCATATCCATTGCTAAAACAGAGAGGATTTCTGGTTCATCATGATATTGATCAGCATTTAAGATGGAAATGGCCGTTTTTGCAAGATTTTTAAAGATAAAGGAAATGGAGTTCTGTACTAAATTCTGTTGTTGGTGGTCTTTGCTCCGATCGGACAGGTAAGCAGTCCTTGTAGAGAAACTCTCTTCATTCAAAGGATTTTTTAGTCTTGAGCGGTTAATTTTTTTCATTTTTTTATGACCATCCGATTGATCCTACTACAAATATAAAAAAGGTTGCTGTTCCGGCAACCTTTTAAAAATCACCACTAAATATTTAATGGTAAAGATTATGTTGCTGATTAAAGTTTCAGTTTAAAATGTTGTTTTGCCTGTCCGCTTTTAAAGTAAACGAGGCCAATCCAGAATAAATCTATTGTAACAGTTACCTGCGGATGGTTTTTAATTTCCGCCCAGGCTTCTTTCATGCCCTCACTCCAGTAAATATCATCAAAAATTAACAGGGTATTTTCGGTTATTTTGGGTAAACACCATTTAAAATAATTAAGGGTTGCATCTTTACGGTGGTTACCATCAATATATACAAAATCAAGTGTTTCCTGCTGATCCAGTATACCAGGCAAAATTTCATCGAAATTACCCACGTGTAAATCAATATTATCCAGGTTGAGCGCTTTAAAATTACGGTTTGCAACGGCAGCTGTTTGCGGGCAGCCTTCTATCGTGATGATCCTGGATTGTGGGCAGGCTTTGGAAAGATAAGCGGTGGTGATTCCCAAACAGGTACCCAGCTCAATGGCCGTTTCCGGATTTGTATTTTTAGCCAGACGATAAATCAATTGTGCCAGGAAAGGCTTCTTCAAGGCATTTTTAGCAATCTGACTAACTTTTTTTGTGCGGTTTTTATTTAAATGAGAGCCTGCTCCTAAATCGGTTACGGTGATCTCCGAATCGTCATTAAAAAGTTTTTTTCGCTGCGTCTCTATAATTTTGTAATCAGATTTATTTCTAAAATCGTAAATTACCTCATCTGCTAATTTGTAGACAAAAGGAGAATGTGTTCCATGCCGGTTGTTAGCAGTTAAACGATGTTTTAAGAAATCTGTAATAAATTGAAATAGCATATTACAAAAGTAATTAAACACGGCAAATAGAAGCATATTTTATGGAGAATAACGCAGAGATAAGTGCATTGGTTAAATTGCTCGATGATCCGGATGAGGAAATATACAGCCAGGTGTCGCAAAAACTACTTGAATACGGCACAGAGGTAATCCATTTTCTGGAAAATGCCTGGGAGCAATCTTTTGACGGTCTTTTACAAGAGCGGATTGAAAATATTGTGCATCAGATCCAGTTTAATACGGTAAAAGAAGATTTGATGCTCTGGTATTTAAGTGGTGCTTTTGATTTGTTACAGGGAGCCATCATCATCAACCGTTATCAATATCCCGATATCGACGAGCAAAAAATCATCAACCAGATAGAAGAAATTAAACGTGAAATATGGCTGGGCCTGCAATATGAAATGAGTTCTATCGAAAAAATAAAACTCATCAATCATATTTTATATCATCAATACGGTTTCGGCGGTAACACAAAAAACCACCACGACCCGCAAAATTCTTACCTGAGCCAGGTGCTGGAGCGCAAAAAAGGAAATCAGATTTCGCTGGCCATTATTTATTCTACACTTGCCCAGAAACTTGATATGCCTGTTTATGGGATCAACTTACCGCAGCACTTCATTCTGGGGTATGTAGACGAAAGCCGTCAGGAAGGAAATGAATACGGCGTTTTGTTTTACATCAATGCCTTTAACCGTGGCAATATATTTGGAAAACACGATGTGGATCAGTTTTTACGTCAGCTGAATCTGGAACCATTACCCGAATATTACAGACCCTGCAGCAATACGGATATTATTCGGAGAGTTTTAAGAAACCTGGTTTCTGCTTACGAAAGTGCGGGGGCAACCGATAAGGTAAAGGAACTAAATGAACTTCAGATTATTCTGGAAGATAAATTACCTGAACATTAAAATTACAGCAGGGATTTCCGGATAAAAAAATACCGCAAAACCGAACCTTAAAGAAGTGTTTCAGTTTTGCGGTATACGCTACTGGGTTTGCTGCTATATACTACATCTCCCCCTGTAATATTTCTGCCTGTTTAAAATTCCATTAAGTACGCTTTAAGAAAATCGTTGATATCGCCATCCAGAACCGCCTGTGGATTGGAAGACTGGTGATTGGTACGGTGATCTTTTACACGCCGGTCGTCTAATACATAACTTCTGATCTGCGAACCCCATTCAATTTTTTTCTTCGAACCTTCAATGGCTGCAACCGCTTCGTTGCGTTTGCGTTGTTCTATTTCGTAAAGCTGCGATTTAAGCAAATGCAAGGCATTTTCTTTGTTTTGTAACTGCGAACGCGACTCCTGGTTTTTAATAATAATACCCGAAGGTTTATGGTATAGCCTTACAGCTGTTTCTACCTTATTTACGTTCTGACCACCCGCACCACCGGCTCTAAAGGTTTCGAACTCAATATCGGCCGGATTAATGTCAATCTGAATGGAGTCATCTACCAATGGATATACATATACAGAAGCAAAAGAAGTATGCCTTCTGGCGTTGGAATCAAACGGTGATATTCTGACCAAACGGTGCACACCATTTTCTCCTTTGAGATATCCGTAAGAAAAATCGCCGTCGAACTGGAGCGTTACGGTTTTAATACCGGCAACATCCCCTTCCTGGCTATCCTGTTCTGTAATCTTGTAGCCGTTTTTTTCTCCCCACATCATGTACATCCGCATCAACATGTATGCCCAGTCGCAACTTTCCGTTCCACCTGCACCGGCTGTAATCTGCATAACGGCAGAAAGCTGGTCTTCCTTGTTGCGGAGCATATTTTTAAGCTCCATATCGGCTACAGCAGTTTTTCCGGTTTCAAACTGTGCCTGCATTTCTGCTTCTGTGGCATCGCCCGACTGGTAAAACTCAAACATAACCACCGTGTCTTCTACAGCACTGCTGGCCTGTTCAAAACCATCTGTCCACTTTTTCTTTGCGGCAATTTCGGCAAGAATTTTTTCTGCCTTTTTTGGGTCATCCCAAAAATCGGGAGCCATGGTTAATTTTTCTTCTTCGCGAATGGCGTATAAAAGCTCATCGACGTCAAAGATACCTCCTCAGCGACGTAATCCTGTCCCTTAAATCCTGTATTTGTTCTTTAGTCATTAAGCAAATGTAACCATATATTTTTTTAATGGTAAAGAGGAGGCGCAATTATTTACCTGTACCCGGTTAAAAAACAGGGATTAAAATACACAAAACAGGCTTTAAATTAATTAAAACAAGCCTTTAAGCTTATCGAGTATGTTCTCTCCGTTTGCTGGTGTACCAGGTGTCTGCTCCTCTTTCTTTCCTCCGAATATACCTGCAAGATCGCTTAAGTCGAACTTCCCATCGCTCCCGCCGGCAAGTTTCCCCAATACTTCCTGAAAATTAAAGGAATGATCATTCGGATCGGCTGTTTTCTGGGTAAACTTTCCAATAATTGCCGGAATAATCTGGGCGGCTATTCCTTTGGCTGTATCTGTATTAATCCCTAAAGCCTGGAGCTTATCAACAAAACTACCTGAAGCCTGCTCAGCTACGGGATGTCCTTCGGGGTTTTGGCCTTTAAAAATATTAATCAGGTTGCCAATATTCCCGGGGCTTAACTGATCTTTAAGGCTATCAAAAATAGAACTCGAAGCTGCCTGAATAACGGCCTCATTATGTTCATTTGGTATTTCGTTGTTGTTTACAACCGCCTCCTGCACCTGGCTGCGTACCAATTCGTTCAGATTTTCTATCATCGTTTTTATTTTATTAAACTGCAATAGCTATAACCTTCCAAACGCCCGGTTGTTTGTTGGAAAGTAAAAAACTGATCATTTTTGATTAAAAAAAACCTTTTATTAAAAATTTGCTTTATACTTTTACAGAAAAAGAAAAAGTATGTTACCTAAGATAAATTTCACAGAAACCCAGGCCTATAAGTACCTGGCAGATCACTTTATAGATATTAATGAAAAAAGCATCCGGGATTTCTTTCAGGAAGACCGGGAACGTTTTCAGAAGTTCTCTGTTTTTTTCGAAGATATTTTACTGGATTTTAGCAAAAACCGCATTAACGAAGAAACATTTGCTTTGCTGATGCAGCTTGCCCGCGAATGCAAACTGGATGAAGCCATTAAAGCAATGTATAATGGCGACCAGATAAACGAAACAGAACAACGTTCTGTTTTACATATTGCCCTGCGTAATTTAAGCAACAACCCCATCCTGGCAGATGGCAAAGACGTAATGCCTGAAGTAAACGCCGTGCTGGAAAAAATGGAAAAATTCAGCAACAACATCATCAGTGGCAACTGGAAAGGTTATACCGGAAAAGCCATTACCGATGTGGTAAACATTGGCATTGGTGGTTCTGATCTGGGTCCGGTAATGGTAACAGAAGCTTTAAAGCATTACAAAAATCATTTAAACATACATTTTGTATCAAATATAGACGGCACTCATATTTTCGAAACACTGAAAGATCTGGATGCCGAAACCACTCTTTTCCTGGTTGCTTCAAAAACCTTTACCACACAAGAAACCATGACCAATGCACATACGGCGCGTAGCTGGTTTCTGGATCAAGGTGCTCAAGAGGCCGATATTGCCAAACATTTTGCGGCGCTTTCTACCAATGCAAAAGATGTTGCTGCTTTTGGTATCGACACCGAAAACATGTTCGAATTCTGGGATTGGGTAGGCGGCCGTTATTCTTTGTGGAGTGCCATCGGACTTTCCATCAGTTTAAGCATCGGTTTCGACAACTTTAAACAATTGCTTGCTGGTGCACATGCAACCGATAATCACTTTAAAACCGCAGAATTTGAGCAGAATTTACCAGTTATTCTGGGGCTTCTGGGCGTATGGTACATCAATTTTTACAATGCAGAAACCCAGGTTATTCTGCCTTACGATCAATATCTGCATCGCTTTGCTGCTTATTTCCAGCAGGGAGATATGGAAAGCAACGGAAAACATGTAGACAGAAACGGCCATGAAGTAGATTATGAAACAGGGCCGATTATCTGGGGCGAGCCGGGAACCAACGGGCAACATGCTTTTTACCAGCTTATCCACCAGGGCACACGCATCATCCCAGCCGATTTTATTGCGCCTGCACAAACTTTAAACCCGATAGGTGAGCATCACCCTATTTTATTATCGAACTTCTTTGCACAAACAGAAGCCCTGATGAATGGCAAAAGCGAAGCAGAAGTTACATCTGAATTAAAACAGGAAGGAAAAACAGCAGAGGAAATTGAAAAACTGGCACCATTTAAAGCTTTTGAAGGCAACCGCCCAACCAATTCCATCCTTTTAAAAAGAATAACGCCGTACAGCCTGGGAAGCTTAATTGCGATCTATGAGCATAAAATATTTGTTCAGGGTATTATCTGGAATATATTCAGTTTCGACCAATGGGGCGTTGAATTGGGCAAACAACTGGCTAAAAAAATATTACCGGAATTAAAGGGTAATGAAGAGGTAAGCAGCCACGATGGTTCTACCAACGGTCTGATTAACCAATACAAAGCCTGGAGATCGTAAAGAAGCGGAACATAACCTCTTTTATGGTTAATATTCCCCTGTACGTAATGGTACGCTGAAAAATTCAGCTTTAAAAACAATGAAAAACGCGGTATTTATTATGACAATGCCGCGTTTTTTATATTTTATTTTTTCTGTATCTTTAATAACAGCAATACATCGCCCCGTTATGAAAACAGTTAAAACATTTATATTCAGCCTACTTGCAATAGCAAGTCTGAATGTTTCTGCACAAACCAATGCAGAAACCACCAAAAGAATTGTGGAAAACAGAAATTTCATTTTCGTTGCCAATTCTGCACAACCAACTCCCAACAATGACTTAAACAAGGTATTTAGTGCCATGCCAGGCGTACAGTCAGGCAGCAACATTTCCTTAAATTCAAGTCAGTATACAGTAGTGGTAAATAAAGACAGTATTGTTTCCTTCCTTCCTTTTTATGGCAGGGCCTATACTGTAAATCCAAACCCTGACGAATCGGGTATTAAATTTACTTCCAAATCGTTTACTTATAAAGAAACAAAAAATAAAAAAGGGATTTACACCATTGATGTTAAAACGAAAGATACCAAAAGTGAAAGCTACACTTTAACTTTCAGTATTTCTACCAACGGATATGCTTCGTTATTTGTAAGTGGAAACAATAAACAACCCATCTCTTTTTCGGGCTATTTAAGTGAGCCAAAAGAAGCAAAGGATCAATAGAATTATTTTTTAATCAGTTTTATTTCAAAAATATTCGGCCATTTTTTGCCTGTCACAAATAAGCGTCCGGTTGCCTGATCGTAGGCAATGCCATTTAGTACATTATTAGAAATTTCATCCGGTGTTTTAAAGTAATTAGCCGGCAATAAGCCCGACAGGTCAATCCTTCCTTCAACGGCACCGGTAAGCGGGTCAATGATTAAAACATCGTTGCTGGTATAGACATTTGCATAAATTTTGCCATCTATATATTCCAGCTCATTCAGGTTGTCTATTTGTCCTTTATCATCATATACCTCTATAGAGCCAATCTTTTGATAGGTATTTTTATCTAAAAAGAAAATGGTGTTGGAGCCATCTGTATTGAGGATTTTTTCGCCATCAAAAGCCAGCCCCCAACCTTCCCTGCCAGCGGTGTAAGGAAATTCACCCAGCTTTTTGAAAGTCTCCCGGTCATAAACAAAGCCAACTTTTTCCCGGTAAGTAAGCTGAATAATCTTATTGCCTATAACGGTCATTCCTTCGCCAAAATATTGTTTATCAAGTTCGGTTTTCTTCACCACTTTCCCGGTTGCCACTTCAACCTTACGGATGCTGGAATGCCCATAATCGCCGGCACTTTCATAAAAATAGCCATCGTGATATTCCAGTCCCTCCACATAAGAAGCGGTATCGTGCGGAAGGCTCTTAACCACCTTATACGTATATTGAACAGGTGGTTTTGCTGCCAGGATATTTATATTCGAAGTGAGTTCTTCGGGTGTGCCCTGGCCATAAATCTGTGCCTTTAATAAGTGACTTCCAAGTTTCAGGCCTGCTGTATTTAATTTTACCGCCTGGGTATCTTTTGCCGTTACCATTTTAAGGGTATCCAGAAAATAAACCACAGAATCTACTTTATCCTGGTTTCCAAACTGGATTTTCACCTCAAAAACCTTTCCCGATGCGATGTGCGAACCAATTAATGGTGCGGTAAAACTGCGGTAGCTGGAAGTTGTATTATTCTTGCAGGAACTGCTGCCCAATATTGCCAAACCAAGGCTGCAAATAATTAAAATCCGGTTAATTCTCTGGCCAAAAAGCATCTTCTATATGTTTTAATGTATAACTTCTATCCTGTTTAAAGGTAATTGCAATGATGTCAAAACGTACCTCGCCCTCGTGCATTACCTGCTCTATATAAGCAGCTGATGCCTGCTCCATTTGTTGCTGCTTACGCTTATCTACAAATTCTTCCGGCAGGCCAAAGGCTTCTGAGCTTCTCCCTTTAACCTCTACAAAGATGATTTTTTGATCCTTTGCTACAATTAAATCCAACTCTGCCCGGTTGCTGGTCCAGTTTTTTTCGAGTGTAATATACCCTTTACTTTCTAAATAGGCTGCAGCCAGCTGTTCTGCTTTATGGCCCAAATCGTTGTGAACTGCCATCTGCAAAAATTAAGTAATTTATTTAACGATAACCGAACCCAGGAATTTCGAAATCTCCCGCTCTACATTTTTAATATGCCCGTAACGCTGTATTAAAATCAGTTGGTTATCCACGTCTTTTTCGTCTTTAATTTCCTTTAACAGCTTAACCAATATACCATCTACTTTTCTTTCCTTGAGGTGAAAAATTCCACCCAGGATGGTTGCTTTCAGGTTTGAAGACTCGTCGTTAACATAAATCTGGTGTTTATTCAGCCAGTTTTCGCTCAACGCATAAGGTGATGACGACATGGTAATGGCCAGGTCTGCAATCTGCCGGTCTTCGTGTTTAATAAAATGGTTGGCCGTTGGCAGTCTGCCTTCATTAATTTCAGATTTGTAATAATCGACAATGCGCTTGCATAACGGATCATCAAACTCTACATCTGATAAATTCTGCATAATAAACGGGCCAATATACATATCATCGATGCGGTCCCAGTTTACAAATTCGTGTCCGTAAGCCAACAGAAGTCTTACAATTTCTTTTTCCTGGTGTTCTTCTGTGCTTGCAGGTTCTGCCGGTGCTCCACCCGGACCGGCACTGTCATCCCACAAATCATCTGGTGGACCCAACGGCTCCGGCGGACCCGATTGATAGCCGTAATTTCCGCTGTTGCTGTTATGATTTGCCTGCGTACTCTTTTTATTCTTAGAGGCATACATTTTATTCAACTCGGTTAATAAAATGCGCTCTTCTATTTCGAGCAGGCTGCTGCACTCACGTACAAAAACCGAGGCCTTAATCGGGTCGGGAATCTTTGCAATACTTTCTATAATATCGCGGATAATACCCGCCCTTTTTATCGGATCGGTACCCGCTTCTTTTAGCAATACACTGGCCTTATATAAAATAAAATCTTTTCTGTTGTTTTCGATATAGATTTTAAAGGCACCTGCACCTACATGGTGCATATACGAATCGGGATCATGCCCATCCGGGAAAGACACAATTTTTACGTTTAATCCTTCTTCCAGAATCATGTCTAATCCACGTAAGGAAGCTTTTATACCGGCGGCATCTCCATCGAACAAAATGGTAACATTTTGGGTAAAACGACCAATAAGACGAATCTGCTCGGTTGTTAAAGAAGTTCCGGATGAGGCTACAACGTTTTCGACCCCGGCCTGGTGTACAGAAAGCACATCGGCATAACCTTCGGCCAGGTAACAGTTATCCAGATCTCGGATCGCTTTTTTAGCTCATCGACCAGCAGGGGGTGGACGTCTTCGACGACACGATCGAATACGTGAAGGCGGTACAAGCGGCC
>JASLGV010000474.1 GCA_030149995.1 Pedobacter sp. | reverse complement strand
CTCTTTCATCAGGTTAATGCGGCGATCCACCACATCTTTCTGAAGTTTAAAGTCGGGAATACCGTAACGCAGTAAACCGCCCGGTGCATCATCGCGTTCAAAAACAACCACTTCGTGACCGGCCTTGTTCAACTGTGCAGCGGCGGCCAATCCGGCCGGACCAGACCCTACCACAGCCACGCGTTTGCCCGAACGGATCAATGGAGCCTTTGCCTTGATAAAACCTTTTTCAAAGGCAATTTCTATAATATGTTTTTCTATTTCTTCAATGGAAACCGGCGGACGGTTGATCCCCAATACACAGGCCGACTCGCATGGTGCCGGACAAATCCTTCCGGTAAACTCCGGAAAATTATTGGTACTCAATAAGATATTAGCCGCCTGCTCCCATTTACCTTGATATACGGCATCGTTAAATTCGGGAATTACATTACCCAGCGGACAACCTGACTGGCAAAATGGTACGCCGCAATCCATACAGCGGGCAGCCTGCCTGTTCAGCTCTGCTGGTGGCAATTCATTTAAAAACTCTCCGTAGTGTTTTACACGTTCGGCCGCTGCTTCTCTCTGGGGTGCAACCCTGTCGTATTCCTGAAATCCTGTTACTTTTCCCATGGCTTAGTGTGTTTTAACTTGAGTGATACGTTTGTTTAATACAGCTTTGTATTCTTTAGGGAATACTTTAACAAAATGCGCAGACTGTGCTTTCCAATCGCTTAAAATAAACTCAGCAACCTTACTGTCTGTTAAACGCATATGTGTTTTAAGAAGTGCAATAATGCGTTCTTCATCTTCTGTATCCAGCGGATCAAGATCGACCATTTCCTTGTTGCACTTACGGGCAAAAGTACCCTGAGCATCGTAAATCCAGGCAATACCACCACTCATACCAGCGGCAAAGTTACTGCCTGTATCTCCAAGCACCAGCACCTCTCCACCGGTCATATATTCACATCCGTGATCGCCAACACCTTCTACCACAGCTGTTGCGCCCGAATTTCTTACAGCAAAGCGTTCGCCTGCCTTACCTCTTGCATACAATTCGCCCGAGGTAGCGCCATAGAGCGCCACATTGCCAATAATAATATTTTGCTCCGGTACGTAGCTAACATATGAGAACGGATAGATAGCCAGGCGCGCACCTGATAAACCTTTACCCACATAATCGTTTGCTTCACCTTCTAAAGAAAGTGTAACCCCACGGGTATTGAAAGCCCCGAAACTTTGCCCGGCAGAACCTTTAAACTTAAAGTTTACCGTATCTGGCGGTAATCCCTGACTTAAATGCACTTTGGATATTTCGTTTGAAAGCATGGTACCAATGGCCCGGTCGGTATTTTTCACATCAAAAGTGGCAAAAACCGGTTCGTTGTTTTCGATGGCTGGTTTGGCAGCGGCAATTAACTGGTGATCCAGTACCGTTTCCAGTCCGTGATCCTGCTTTTCAGTATTGAAAAAAGGCAGTCCGTTATCTTCTGCTTTATACAGAATGCCCGATAAATCAACATATTTCAGTTTCCAATCATCTGCATTCAGATCACGTACTTTTAATACATCTGTCTGGCCAATCATTTCGTGAATGGTTCTGAAACCAAGCTCAGCCATAATTTGGCGCAATTCTTCCGCCAGGAAATAAAATAAATTAACCACGTGGTCCGGATCGCCGGTAAAGAGTTTTCTCAGTTCCGGATCCTGGGTAGCCACCCCCACAGGGCAGGTATTTAAATGGCATTTGCGCATCATAATACAACCAGAGGTAACCAGGGCCGCTGTGGCAACCCCCCATTCTTCGGCGCCCAGCAGGGCCGCAATGGCAATGTCGCGTCCGGTTTTAAGCTGGCCATCGGTTTGCAGTACAATACGGTTACGCAAGCGGTTTTTAACCAATGTCTGGTGTGCTTCTGCCAAACCAAGTTCCCAAGGTAAACCTGCATGCTGTATAGAAGTTAGAGGAGAAGCACCTGTACCACCATCAAAACCCGAAACCAAAATTACATCTGCATGTGCTTTGGCAACACCTGCAGCAATGGTGCCAACACCTGCTTTTGATACGAGTTTTACGTTGATACGAGCTGCCCGGTTGGCATTTTTCAAATCAAAAATCAGCTGTGCCAAATCCTCAATAGAATAAATATCGTGGTGTGGCGGTGGCGATATCAATCCAACACCTGGTGTAGAGTGGCGAACTTTGGCAATCCAGTCATCTACCTTATGTCCCGGTAACTGCCCACCCTCACCTGGTTTTGCACCTTGTGCCATTTTTATCTGCAACTCATCGGCATTGGTCAGGTAATAACTGGTTACCCCAAAACGGGCCGAAGCCACCTGTTTAATGGCAGAGCGCATGCTGTCGCCATTTGGCAGTTTGTTGTAACGCATCTCATCTTCACCACCCTCTCCGGTGTTGCTTTTCCCGCCAATTCGGTTCATGGCAATGGCCAATGTAGAGTGCGCTTCGTGCGAAATCGATCCAAACGACATGGCACCCGTAGCAAAACGCTTCAGGATAGAATCTATCGACTCTACTTCGTGCAAAGGCACTGGCGTACGGTTATAGTTAAATTCAAACAACCCTCTGATGGTATATGCCTGCTGTGTTTGCTCGTTAACCAGTTTAGAGTATTGCCTGAAAATATTGAAATCATTTTTACGTGTTGCGTGCTGCAACAGGTGGATGGTTTGCGGATTAAATAAATGTTGTTCTCCTCTGCGACGCCATTTATAGGTACCACCTGCAGGTAATATGTTTTCTGTTTGTGTGGCTGGTCCAAAACTGCGGTGATGCTTGATAAGCGTTTCGCGGGCAATTTCATCGAGGCCTAAACCACCAATACGAGATACTGCTCCGGTAAAATACCGGTCTACCACTTGTTTATTCAAGCCCAGCACTTCAAAAATCTGTGCGCCGTGATACGATTGAAGGGTTGAGATTCCCATTTTAGAGAAGATCTTTAACAAACCACTGTTTACGGCATAAATATAGTTTTTGGTAAGCTCAGCGACAGATAAACCCGACTCTTCCTGAAAGCCATGAATGGTTTCAAGCGCGAGATAAGGGTTTACCGCTGTAGCGCCAAAACCAATAAGGGTTGCAAAATGATGTACTTCCCATACATCGCCTGCCTCCACCACAATACCTACGGCACCGCGATAGCCTTTACGGATCAGGTGGTGATGCACGGCTGATACGGCCAGTAATGAAGGCATGGCTGCGTGCTCAGAGTCAATGGCGCGGTCGGTCAGCACAATTACCTGGAAACCATCTTCCACTGCATCTACTGCATAGCGGCACAAACGATCTAAAGCTTTCGCCATGGCGCCCGGCTTGCCATCGGCCCGGAAATAAGTTTGCAGTGTCTTTGCCTGAAAAACACCGGTATCGATACTTCTTAATTTTTCTAACTCCAGATTGGTTAAGATCGGGTGTTTGATGCCTACGCAATGACATTGCATCGGATCTTCTTCCAGCAGGTTTCCATTGTTGCCCATAAATCCGGCCAGACTCATCACCACTTTTTCGCGGATCGGATCAATTGGCGGATTGGTTACCTGTGCAAACAACTGTTTAAAGTATGAAGACAGGTGCTGGGGCTGTTTAGATAAAATAGCCAAAGGTGTATCGGTTCCCATCGAGCCGATCGGTTCCTTTCCTTCCAGCGCCATTGGTTTCAGCAGCAGATCTACATCTTCGCGGCTGTATCCAAAAACCTGCTGATATTTAAGAATAGACTCAGATGCAAGACCTGTAAACATCACCCTCGGCTCGGGCAGTTCCTCTAAACGAATCTGGTATTGGTTGAGCCAGTCGGCATACGGGCTTTTGCTGCATACCGATTGTTTAATTTCCTCATCACTGATGATGCGGCCTTGCTCCATATCTACCACGAACATTTTACCGGGGGTAAGACGTCCTTTTTCAATAATGGTCCGTTCGTCAATGGCCAGTGCACCAGCTTCCGAAGCCATAATAACCCGGTCATCAGCCGTAATGGCATAACGCGAAGGGCGCAATCCGTTACGATCTAAAGTAGCACCAATCAGTTTGCCATCGGTAAAGGCAATCGCAGCCGGGCCATCCCATGGTTCCATCAGGGTTGCATGAAATTCGTAAAAGGCCTTTTTCAGGGGATCCATATCTGTATTGCCATCCCAGGCTTCCGGCACAAGCATCATTAATACATGTGGCAATGTTCTGCCTGCATGTAACAACAGCTCAATTACATTATCCAGGCAACCTGAATCTGAATTGCTTTCGTCTATTACCGGCAGCAACATATCCAGTTCTTCTGGTGTAAAATAAGCCGAAGCAAAAGATTTAACACCGGCGCGGAACCAGTTTAAATTACCCTGTAAAGTATTGATTTCGCCATTGTGTGCAATGAAACGGAAAGGTTGTGCCAGGCGCCATGAAGGAAAAGTATTGGTTGCAAAACGCGAATGCACCAATCCCAATGCCGAGACCATGCGTTTATCGCTCAGTTCTGTAAAATAACTCCTCACCTGCAACGAGGTAAGTTGTCCTTTATAAATAATGGTTTGTGATGAAAGGGAAACAATGTAAAAATCTTTACCACCCTGAACAGTATTATATATGGTTTTAATCAGGTAATTTTTAAAAACATAAAGTTTACGTTCAAAATCAGCCCCTGCTGCAATGGCGTATGGTCGTGCAATAAATACCTGTTCAATTTCGGGTTCTACAGACAAGGCCATGTTACCAATGTCGGTTGTATCGACTTCCACCTTTCTAAAACCGAGAATTTCAAGTCCAAGTTTTTCTGCAGCTCTGTAAATCAGCTCGCGGCATTCTTCTCTTGATCTTAAATCTTTCGGCATAAAAAGCATGCCTACGCCATAATTATTGGTTTCAGGGAGACTAAATCCTGTTTTAAGACACTCATCATAAAAAAATTCATGAGGAATCTGCAGCATAATACCGGCACCATCGCCGGTATTTGGTTCTGCACCGCATGCTCCCCTGTGGTCTAAATTTTCTAAAATGGTCAACGCATCCGATATAATCTGATGCGATTTTCGCCCTTTCACATGCGCAACAAAGCCGATACCACAGGCATCATGCTCGAATTGCGCATCGTACAATCCATTGTTTTGTTCCATCTTGCTCGTTAGTTGTTAGTGTATAGGAAACACTAAGGTAGTAAATCTAAATTTCAGATTATATATTTAGCATACTTTTTAGCAAAAAAGTATATTTTAAATAATTTAAAAACCTTAAATTATAAATTAATCAAAAAAGCGGTCAATAAATTAACAAAATAACAAATAACATTCCTATTAAATAGGAATAATACTTTTAATCATCGGAAAAGATCATTCCGTTCTTTTCAAAACCGGCTGGTGCTTATTACAGGCAACCTGAAGGTAAAGCGTTATTTTTTTTATAATTTTAGTCGTTTATTAATCAGTCAGATAGCGTCTGTAATGCAAAAAAAGCACATTTCGATTTTGTTTAACAGGTTGTTTTGCTACCTTTGTGACGGGCAAGTCTTTTACGACCAGCTCCCTTTGAATCCCCCCAGGGCGGGAACGCAGCAAGGGTAGAAGGTTGTAGCGGTGCGATAAGAGGTGCTTGCCCTTTTTTTACTTCCCTAATCCCCTGAAGGGGGAATACCAAAATTCTTCAGGGTTCTACATAAAAACTCTAGTACTCATTTAAGAATTTATAAACATGAAATTTTTTATTGACACCGCTAATCTTGATCAAATAAGAGAGGCACAGGACCTGGGCATTTTGGATGGCGTAACCACCAACCCAAGCTTAATGGCTAAAGAATGCATTACTGGCGAGCAAAATGTAATTAACCACTACAAAGCCATTTGCGATATTGTTGATGATAACGTAAGTGCTGAGGTGATCGCCACAACTTTTGATGAAATTGTTAAAGAAGGCGAAGCCCTTGCTGCATTAAATCCGAAAATCGTAGTTAAAGTGCCTATGATTAAAGATGGTGTTAAAGCCATTAAATATTTCTCTTCAAAAGGAATTAAAACCAACTGCACGCTGATTTTCTCTGCCGGACAAGCCTTATTGGCCGCAAAAGCAGGCGCAAC
>JASLGV010000346.1 GCA_030149995.1 Pedobacter sp. | reverse complement strand
ATGTGTTTAACAGCCGCTGTAATGGTCTGATGTAATTTATCCGGCAGATAACTATTGATTTTCTTTTGTAAGTTTCCCGTGGTCTTATTCAATAAGGAAGGTTTCTGCATGGTTTTAAACCTCCAGAAATCGAGCTCATTCCTTATTTTTTGTTCGTAGGTCATAGGCTGTTTACAACAATAACCGTTCCTGAAAAAAGATATTTAGGATTTGGAATTTCGTTAAATAAACTATATATTTAGTTACTCTTTATTAAACCTAAAACCTTTATTATGAAACGTATAAGATTATTGCTCCCGCTCTTATTTGCTGCGGGACAGCTCTACGCACAGGGCGTGAAATTCTCTACAGATAAGCCTGCCGCCGGTAGCACAATTCAATTTACCTACCAGCCTGAAGGAACCAACCTGGAAAAGTTAACGGATATAACATGTACCGCTTATACCTTTTATTCGACAACCACCCCTAAGAGCACCAAGATAGATCTTATAAAGCAGGGCGACCTGTACAAAGGTGAATTTTCGACGACCGACAGTGTTACCTTGGTTGGGTTATCTTTTGCAGCCGGCGAACAAAAGGATGAGGCCCCTGCAGGATATATTCTGAAATTTACAAAGAATGGAAAAATACCTGCCGAATCATTTTTAAATGAAGGATTTTTATATGGGCTTGCCGGTAACTATTATTTGGGGCTTACCATTGATGCTGAAGCAGCAGCTGCACTTTATAACCAGGCCTTTACCATACGGCCAGCTTTAAAGGAGAAAAACACGTATACATATCTTTCTCTGGCTTATAAGGCCGATAAGGAAAAAGGAGCAAAGCTGATCCAGGAGAACCTTAACAACCTTTCTAAAGTTAAAAATGCAAGCGAAGATCAATTGATATTGCAATTCAATCTTTACAGCCTGTTAAAAGAAAAAGAAAAGGCAGAAGCAGTAAAAGTTGCGTTACTTAAAAAATTCCCTGTTGGCAATTTTGCTTACGGGCAGGATATGAATGCTTTATATGCGGAGAAAGATCTTGCTTTAAAAGAGCAAAAAGCAACTGATCTGCTTGCTAAGTTTAAGCTGGATCCTCAGAAAAAGGCCGATGCAGCAAAGCAGAACAATCTGAACAATATTTTGGCAAGCGCCTTTTTAAAGGCAGGCAATTACAGCAAATTTGAATTCTATGCTGCCAAAATAGATAATAAGCTGAACCGAGCAAGTTTATACAACAGCTTTGCCTGGGAATCAGCCGAAAAAAATAAGCATATAGAATTGGCGACTAAGCTTTCTAAAGAGTCGTTAGATTTGCTCAATGCTGCTAAAAATGATGAAACACCTGCTTTTTATGCCACGAAAGAAGCTTATTTAAAATCTGTTAATAGTTCTTACGGTATGTATGCAGATACCTACGCATTGTTGCTTTACAGACAAGGTAACTTTAAAGAAGCTTTAAAGGTTCAGGAACAGGCACTTCCGCTTTATACAGTGGTATCGCCAGATGTGGCAGCCCGCTATGTAACATATCTCATTAAAGACGGACAACACGAAAAAGCTTTTGGAGAAGCAGAAAAAATTATAAAAGATGGTCAGGCTACCGATTCGCTTAAAACGGATTTTAAAAATCTGTATGTAAGTCTTAAAAAAGAAGGCACTTACGAAGGGTATTTAGCCAACCTGGAACGCATTGCCCTGGAAAAAGACCGCGCCATCTGGTCGGCTAAAATGATTAATCTGCCGGCCCCGGCATTTTCGCTGGTTAACTTAAAAGGAGAAACTGTAAGTCTGGCAAGCCTTAAAGGTAAGATTGTTGTGCTTGATTATTGGGCAACCTGGTGTGGTCCTTGTGTAGCTTCTTTCCCAGGCATGCAAAAAGCAATTGCCAAATATTCAAATAATCCTAAGGTAGCTTTTGTATTTATAAATACCTGGCAAACGGAAGACAACAGGGAAAAACTGGTAACTGATTTTATAGCTGAAAAGAAATATGATTTTAATGTGTTGTACGACACCAAAAATAAACAGGATCCATCTAAATTTGATGTGGTAGATGCTTACAAGGTAGATGGAATTCCAACAAAATTTATCATCGACGGGGATGGAAACATCCGCTTCAAGGCGGTGGGTTTCTCCGGGTCTGACGATGGGGTTGTAAAAGAATTAGATTCTATGATTGGCCTGCTAACAGCCAAAAATTAATTAACAGCGACTGCCTGGTTATTTTTACCAGGCAGTCGCTGTTAATATTCAACTTTTAAGGGGGATTTTTCCCAGAGTTTAAATGCCTGTAAAGCTTCATCTCTCATCAACTGGATAACCGGTAAAGCCCTTTTCTCCATGGGTTTTTCAAGTTCATCGTAAATAAACTTATCGTCGAAGCCAATATGTGCCGCATCTGTTTTGGTGTTGGCAAAATAAATGGTTTCTATCCTCGACCAGTAAATGGCACCCAGGCACATGGGGCAGGGTTCGCAACTGGTGTAAATCTGGCAGCCGCTCAGATCGAAGGTATTTAAGGTTTCGCACGCCAGTCGGATGGCCAATACTTCTGCATGCGCCGTTGGATCATTGGTGGTAGTAACCCGATTGGCCGATTTACCCACAACCACACCATCTTTAACCACCACGGCACCAAAGGGCCCGCCCAGGCTTTTGCTTACATTTTGAACAGACAACTCAATGGCCATCTGCATAAATGTTTCGTGTTGTTTGTTGTTTTCGTTCATAAAAAGTATTAAGCAAAAAAAATGCCTCATTTCTGAAGCATTTTTAAGTTTTCCTGTATTCAGGAATTATTTTTTTGTTTTGTTGTAGTCTTCGTTCAGACCTTTGATTACTTCTGTGGTTACATCCAGGCTTTCATCAGCGAATAAGATGGCGCTGTTGCCTTTTGCATAAGTTAAAACCATTTTATAACCTTTTGATTTTGCATATCCTTTCAGGTAATCAGCCACTTTATCGTATAATTTTTCGTTTTCAACAGCCTGCTCATTTTGTAAAGCACCTCCAGCATTTTGCTGATAAGTTTGCAATTCCTGTTGTTTACGTGCCAGGCGTTCTTCCGTTGCCTTACGCTGATCGGCCGAAAGGGTGCCAGCTGTTTGCTGGTACTGGTTTACTTCACGCTGAAAAGCCTGTCCTTTAGCTTGTATATCTGCCTGTGCATTTTTTGATTTACCTTCAAACTTAACTTTAAGGTCTTTGTAATAGTCGTATTTTGTAAGTAAGGAATCCGAGTTTACAAATACAATTTTTTCGCTTGCAGTAACTGCTGCTGTGCTATCCGTTTTCTTAGCTGTTTCAGTTGTTTTTGCATCCTTATTCTGGCATGCAGAAAATGCAGTAATTAATGCTGCAGTTGTTAATAAACCAAAAGTTTTAAAGGTTCTTCTTTCCATTATTGTTTAATAAATTTTAGCAAACTTATATAAATTAGTTTTGATATGCAATTTAAGCTAAAGTTTATGATTTGCAAGGAAATTTTAATGTGTAAAAGAGCATAAGCAGTGTTGATTGGTTCTTGTTTTTAGCACTTTAATCTGTTGTTTGCCAGTTGTATGTATGTGTATGTTTTGGGATGCTTGTTGCTTTGATTTTACGGTGGGCCGGCCAAAATAGAAATTCGTAAAAGCCGGTAAGTTAACAGTTTCTATAGGGTTCTTTAAATTACAAAATGTACCGAATTATTCCTTTGTGCGAACGGAAAATTTAAAGCTAAAATGAGCCGTTTCAAAGCTTTTTAAAACATCGTTTGAAACTTACATAAAGCCTTTTAGTACTGGTTTTTGACTTTCTGTAAGTTGTTATTTTTAATGTCTAAAACTTATCCACATATTGGGCTATATGGCTAAAATTTCGTATTTTTGATACTTATTGTTTTATCATAGTTTATGAGTGAAGAATTAGAACAGAAGTCGAATTATTCGGCAGATAATATACAGGTTTTAGAAGGTTTGGAAGCGGTGCGTAAGCGCCCTTCAATGTATATAGGCGATACAGGTGTAAAAGGTTTGCATCACCTGGTTTACGAGGTGGTTGATAACTCTATAGATGAGGCGCTTGCGGGTCATGCGGATACCATTTATGTAAACATTTTAGAAGGTAACTCGATCCGTGTTGAAGACAACGGACGGGGTATTCCAACCGGTATCAATAAAAAAGAAAACAAATCAGCACTTGAAATCGTAATGACGGTTTTACACGCCGGTGGAAAATTTGATAAAGATACTTACAAAGTTTCGGGTGGTTTGCATGGTGTGGGGGTAAGTTGTGTGAACGCCTTATCTACCCATTTAAAAGCTGAGGTACACCGCGAAGGTAAAATCTGGATGCAGGAGTACAACATTGGTAAACCACTTTATGATGTAAAGGAAGTAGGGGCAACCGATAAAAGGGGTACTATTGTAACCTTTAGTCCGGATCCAACCATTTTTACACAAACAACCGAGTATAAGTATGATACCCTGGCAGGTCGTTTACGCGAACTGGCCTTTTTGAATAAAGGCATTACGTTGACATTGACAGATGAGCGCGAAAAATTAGAAGATGGTTCTTTCCTTTCAGAAGTTTTTCATTCTGAAGGTGGTTTAAAAGAATTTGTTTCTTTCCTGGATGGAACCCGTGCTTCTTTCCTGCCGGAACCAATTTATATTGAAGGAATTAAAAACGGCATTCCCGTAGAGCTGGCTTTTCAGTACAACGATAGTTATTCTGAAAACGTGCACTCTTATGTAAACAACATCAATACCCACGAAGGTGGAACACATATTGCAGGTTTCCGCAGAGGATTAACGCGTACGCTTAAGGCTTATGCAGATAAATCAGGTTTATTAAAAAACCTTAAAATGGAAATTACCGGCGATGACTTCAGGGAAGGCTTAACCGCTGTTGTTTCTGTAAAGGTACAAGAGCCTCAGTTTGAGGGGCAGACCAAAACCAAGCTGGGTAACAGTGAGGTAATGGGAGCGGTTGATGTAGCTGTAGGTGAGGCACTGGGTATTTACCTGGAAGAAAATCCTAAAGAAGCTAAAATGATCATCAACAAGGTTATTTTAGCCGCAACAGCTCGTGCTGCGGCCCGTAAAGCACGCGAAATGGTTCAGCGTAAAAGTGTAATGGGTGGTTCTGGTTTGCCAGGTAAACTTGCCGATTGCTCGGATTCTGATCCGGAAAAATGTGAGATCTACCTCGTAGAGGGAGATTCGGCGGGTGGTACCGCCAAGCAAGGACGCGATCGTAATGTTCAGGCTATTTTGCCTTTAAAAGGTAAGATTCTGAATGTGGAGAAAGCCATGGAGCACAAGATCTACGAAAATGATGAGATCAAAAACATGTTTACAGCCCTTGGTGTAAGCATTGGTACACCAGAAGATGATAAGGCCTTAAACTTAACCAAGCTGCGTTACCACAAAATTGTAATCATGACGGATGCGGATATTGACGGATCGCACATTACAACGCTGATCCTGACTTTCTTCTATCGTTATATGCGTGCTTTAATTGAAGCTGGTTATGTTTACATTGCTTCGCCACCGCTTTACCAGGTTAAAAAAGGTAAAGAATTTGAATACTGCTGGAATGATGTGCAGCGCGATGCGGCTGTACAGCGTTTAAAAGGTGCAGGTAAAGAAGACAGTGTGCACATACAACGTTATAAAGGTTTGGGAGAGATGAATGCGGAGCAATTATGGGAAACAACCTTAAACCCTGCAACCCGTACCTTATTACAGGCAACGATCGAAAGTGCTGCAGAATGCGATCATACTTTCTCAATGCTGATGGGTGATGAGGTGGCACCACGCAGGGATTTCATCGAGCGTAATGCAAAATATGCGAAGATCGACGCTTAAAAAAGCAGATATCCATTACTAAATAATATAAAAACCTCTTCAGATTAATTTCTGAAGAGGTTTTTTATTTAGATGCTGTTTTGATTGGTCAACCATTTATACACTGAAACCTGATTATAATCGGTTGTGCAACCGTACTGATGCAAATTATTACTTTAAATTTTATATGCATAATTTTCTTATGTATATAAAATTTATATATATTTGAATCATGGCAGTAAATAACGAATTGTTTAAAGGAACCCTCCAGACCATCATTTTAAACCTGTTATCAGAAAATGAAAGGATGTACGGTTATGAGATTACACAGAAAGTTAAAAGCATAACGCAGGGCGAATTACTTTTAAAAGAAGGTGCCCTGTATCCGGCATTACATAAGTTAGAGGCCGATGGGCTGCTTGAAACCACCACCGAAGTAGTTGAAAACCGGCTCCGGAAATATTATTCCTTGTCTAAAAATGGGGAAAAAGAAGTGGTGAATAAACTACAGGAAGCCAAAGATTTTATTGCCCAATTGCAATTATTGCTCAATCTTAAACCGGCCTTATAAGAATATATTGAAACCCATAACGGGGTTTACACCGTTGAATGGATTTCCAGAATTGTAGAAATTAAAATATTAACAACATCATGAATTTAACCAAAGAACAATTAGAACAAATAAGGACCTTTATTCAGAAACGGGGCTTTACCTACATAGATGTGCAAATGGAAATTTTAGATCATGTGGCCTCTGCAGTTGAAGAAAAGATGGCAGAAAACCCAAATTTAAAGTTTGAGGATGCTGTAAATCAAATACATGCTTCTTTTGGTGTTGGCGGATTTAGTGTAATAGAAGAATCAATTGTTGGCGGTTTAAAGAAAAAATACGGAAATCTTTTCTGGCAAAATTTTCTTTACTATTTCGGGTATAAATATATTCTTCTTGTGCTGTTTTTAACCTTTTTTATCTATAAATTACAAACAT
>JASLGV010000279.1 GCA_030149995.1 Pedobacter sp. | reverse complement strand
CCCGTTAACCAAATGGCATTTATACGATCATTTTGTAAATGGTAAATCAGTGGGTGGAAAGATAGATCAGCTTAAAATATTTGTGATACTGGCTTTCTGTATTTTACTGATTGCCTGTGTAAACTTTATGAATTTATCAACTGCCCGATCTGAGCGCAGGGCAAAGGAGGTGGGGATCCGAAAAGCAATAGGTTCTACGCGTAAATCATTAATAAGCCAGTTTCTGTTAGAATCGGTGTTCATCACTTTTGTTGCAACCATTCTGGCCTTTATTCTGGTTGAAATTAGCTTACCTTATTTTAACAACCTGCTCGATATTAAATTGCAAATCGATTACAGCGATGTTAACGTTTGGCTTGCCCTGCTGCTTCTGATGATCTTTACAGGTTTCATCGCGGGAAGTTACCCGGCGCTTTATTTATCTTCTTTTGAGCCGATTAAAGTCTTAAAGGGGCTTAAAATTAAAACAGATTCGTCTGTTTCGATCCGGAAAGTATTTGTTGTGGGGCAGTTTATTTTCGCGGCCTGTTTAATTGTTTGTACAGCGGTAATTTATCAGCAACTTAACTACATTAAAAATAAGCCGATTGGTTATGATCAATCGAATTTGCTCCAGATTAGAGTGGAGGGCAAAATGAGCGAAGGGACTAAGCTGGAGTTGCTGAAAACACAACTGTTAAAATCGGGCGCTGCCACAAATGTAACCATTTTCAGTTCAGACGTTACAGAAGGTGGAAACAATACCACGAACATCCAGTGGGAAGGTAAAAATCCAAATGAACTTATTTCCTTTAATCACCGGGCAATAGGAGACGATTTTATAAAAACGATTGGTACTGAACTGGTACAGGGCAGGGAGTTTTCAACAAAAAATGCCAACGATACCAATAGTGTAATGCTTAATGAGGCAGCGGTGAAAATGATGGGCTTAAAAAACCCGATTAACCAGGTCATTACTTTCTGGGGTAAAAAATTAACGAATGTGGGTGTTGTAAAGGATTTTGTGGTAGAGAGTGCCTATCAAAAGGTAGCACCCATGATTTTCTATCTGGCTACCCACGACGACGCAAATATGGTTATTGTGCGTTTAAATCCCAACCAAAACATAAGTACCTCTTTAAACAAAATTGACGAACTGGTTAAAGGAATAGAGCCCAACTACCCGGTGAACCGCAAATTTGTAAATGAATCTTTTGATGTTAAGTTTCATGATGAAACAATATTAGGTATCCTTTCGAACTGGTTTGGTGGTTTTGCCATCTTCATCTCTTGCCTGGGTTTGCTGGGACTGGCCTTATTTATGGCCGAGCAGCGTAAAAAAGAAATCAGCATCCGTAAAGTTTTAGGTGCCAGCACAGGTAATATCTTAACGCTTTTGAATAAAGACTTTATCAAGCTGGTTGCCATTGCCAATCTGATTGCTTTTCCGTTGGCTTACATCATTAT
Source organism: Pedobacter sp. (assembly GCA_030149995.1). Lineage (GTDB taxonomy): Bacteria > Bacteroidota > Bacteroidia > Sphingobacteriales > Sphingobacteriaceae > Pedobacter. The sequence goes on along the minus strand of JASLGV010000279.1, from coordinate 7,880 downwards.
CAATAAGTGGCTTTCTGCTTTTGATTACCGGGTTTCCATATCGTTTTTACCTTTTCTGCTGGCCATTGTTGCCTCGCTTTTAATTGCGGTTTTAACTGTTAGCATACAATCGGTTAAAGTAGCAAAGGCCAATCCAATAGATGCATTAAAATATGAATAGTGTAAAATCCGGGACAGTTACCCTGGTTTCTGCACGCTAAAACCTTACTTGCTATGTTTAAGTTAAACTTAAAAATCGCTTTTAGAAATCTTTGGAGAAATAAAACCTCTTCATTTATCAATGTGATTGGCCTGGCCATCGGACTTGCTGCGTGTTTAATGCTGCTGCTCTATGTTTCGTACGAATGGAACTTTGACCGGCAGGCAAAAAACGCTGAGCAAGTGTATAAAGTGATGACCAATATTAAGGGAGAGGATGGGCAGGTATCGGTTACTTTCGATGGCACCGTAACAGCCCTGGCACCAATACTTAAACAGGATATACCCGAAATAAAGGCCGTAGCGCGCATTGATTACGGTAAAAAACGGCTGATTGCAAACGGTACCAGCAGTTTTAAAAAAGATGCACGGTTTGCTGATCCTGAAATTTTAAACATGTACAATTATAAATTTATAGCGGGCGATCCAGCAACTGCTATGGATGAGGTACGATCGGTTGTCTTAACGGAAAGCACAGCTAAAATACTTTTTGGTACTACAGATGTTTTAAATAAAAGTGTTCGGTTCCAAAATCAGGAAGATCTGAAAATTACAGGCGTTGTACAGGATATGCCTGATAACAGTTCGGGTAAGTTTGATTTTTTAATGCCCTGGTCGTTTTATGGAACCATCTATGAAAATGCAAAGGTTTTAGCCTGGAACGACTTTAGTTATCTTACATTGGTGCGGTTAAATGCAGATGCCAATGCGGAACTGGTTAACCGGAAAATAAAAACCGTTGTGTCGAAAAATGCCAAAGATCTCGGCGATTCATTTTTCATCTATCCTTTAACGAAACTTCATTTATATGGCAAATTTGAGCATGGAAAAAGTGTAGGAGGCGATATTGAACAAATCTGGTTGTTTACAGGGCTTGCCTTTGGTATCCTGTTAATTGCCTGTATCAATTTTATGAATATGGCTACCGCCAAATCAGAAAGAAGAGCGAAAGAAGTAGGAATCAAGAAAACCATTGGAGCAAAAAGAGGTGCGCTGATCCTGCAGTTTTTAACCGAATCGATGGTTTTAACTTTTATAGCTGTGATTTTAGCCATCGTTTTACTGGAAGTTTTTCTGCCAACGTTTAATCATCTGCTAAACATCCGGTTGGATATTACCTACTTTAATGCGGTCAGCTGGTTTGGTTTGCTGGGTGTGGTATTTACAACCGGGCTCCTTGCAGGTAGTTACCCGGCATTTTACCTGTCGGCCTTTAATCCAGTTCAAACCCTAAAAAGAAAAGTTAAAACGGGTCGCTTTATACCGGTTAGTTTAAGGCAGGTGCTTGTGGTGGGGCAATTCTGTTTTGCCATTATTTTAATTATTTCTACGCTGGTTATTTACCAGCAAATCCAGTATGTAAAGAATAAACCCCTGGGTTTTGATATGCAAACCCTGGTAGAAATGCCGCAGGATGGCGAGCTGAAAGATAAGTTTGAAGTCCTTAAAAACGAATTGTTAAAATCGGGTGCGGTTACGTCTATGTTTCAGTCGTCTGTAGGTCTTTCTCATCATGGTTCAAACTTTATGGACATCCGCTGGGATGGAATGGTGCAAAAAGAGAATAAAATTATGTTTAATAAAATGGCCACGGGTTACGATTTTATAAAGACAAATGGCATTAACCTGATTGAGGGGCGCGATTTTTCAGATCGTTTTGCTTCAGATACCGCCGCATTTCTGGTAAGCAAATCGGCTGTATCGGTTTTTGGTTACAAGGATCCGATTGGCAAAACGATTAGTATTCTGGGCGATAAGGGCACGATAATAGGCGTGTTTGACGATTATGTATGGGATTCGCCTTACAAATCAAACAACCCGATGGTTGTTTATCTGAATGGAAACCGCCATGGTGTAATTACCATGCGACTGAACAATAACCATCCTTTACAGCAAAACATAGAAACCATTCGTAAAATAACCAAAAACATTAATCCTGCTTACCCGGTTGAAATTACATTTTTAAGTTCGCTCTATAGCGACAAATACAATGCGGAACGTACTTTAGGCATCCTTTCCAATCTTTTTGGCATACTGGCCATTTTTGTTTCGTGCCTGGGATTATTTGGCCTGGTTACGTACAGTGCAGAGCAACGTACAAAGGAGTTTGGCGTACGTAAAGTGCTGGGCGCATCGGTCTTTAGCCTGATGCGGTTATTGTCTTTATCTTTTGTTAAAATGATTGGTGTTGCCATTGTTATAGCCGTACCGCTGGCCTGTTATGCTATGAATAGCTGGCTCCAGAAATTTGAATTTCATACCAGCATATCTTTAGGAATAATTGTGCTGGCCGTGGTTAGTACCTTGTTACTTGCCTTGTTTACATTAAGCTATCAGGCTTATAAAACAGCTATAGCAAACCCTATAAATGCACTTAAATACGAATAGGTACACGTTTGGCGGTTAGCGTGGATTTTTCGCTTGTCGCTTTACGCTTAAACTCAAAAAATATGTTCAGATTAAACCTAAAAATAGCACTGCGTAACCTTTGGAAAAATAAGGGTTTTACATTGATTAATGTTGGTGGCCTGGCCATTGGTATGGCCTGTTGTTTAATGCTGCTGTTATATGTACATTACGAATGGAGCTTTGATAAACAATATAAAAATGCCGATAAGGTGTATTTTGCTGCTTTAAATTTAAAATTTAACGGCAAACTGGCTACTACAATGGCAGTGCCTAACAAACTGGCCGAAGCTGGCGTATTAGAAATCCCGGCGATTAAAAGTGCTGCACGCATATCCATGAACAACGGGCAGAAACTCTACAGCCGTAATCAGCACAATTTTAAACTTTCGGGGATGAAAGTTGACCCTGATTTTTTAAAAATCCTCGACCATAAATTTATTTACGGGGACCCGAATACGGCTTTAAGCGAACCGAATAATGTACTCATTAATCAGTCTACCGCAAAAAAACTCTTTGGCGATGAAAACCCGATTGGTCAGCGTATTACATACGATAACAAAACCGATTTAAAAGTGAGTGCGGTGATACAAGACCTGCCTAAAAATCAGAGTTTACAATACGATGTATTGCAGCCATGGGCATTTTTGGAACAGGAAAACCCAGGTGAAAAACTAAACAGCTGGGGTGCCATTACATGTCTGACTTTATTTCAGCTTAAAGAAAATGCCTCTGTAGAAGCAACAAATGCAGTTTTAAAACACTTTATTACCGATAAAGAACCCAATTTAAAGGAAATGACCTACCAGCCTTTTCTTTTTCCTTTGAGTAAGTTACACCTCTATGATGATTTTGAAGATGGAAAAGTTGTGGGCGGTAAAATAGATCAATTGAGGTTATTTGTTTTTCTGGCAATATGTGTGCTGTTTATCGCCTGCATCAATTATATGAACCTCTCAACTGCTAAATCAGAAAAACGTGCCAGAGAGGTAGGCGTTCGTAAAGCCCTGGGCTCTACCCGCAACACCATTATGGGGCAGTTTATGATCGAATCGCTTTTACTATCGTTATTGGCCATGTTAATTGCGTTTACCCTGCTCGAAGTTACGCTGCCTTATTTTAACAACCTGCTCGATATTTCGATCAAAATCAACTATAATGCGGTTGGATTTTGGGCCGTTCTGCTTTCGATGGTGCTGATTACCGGTTTCCTTGCCGGCAGTTACCCGGCATTTTACCTCTCGTCGTTTATTCCTGTAAAAGTACTTAAAGGATTTAAAGGTTCAACAGGCTCGTTATCTATCCGGAAAACTTTGGTGGTGGTGCAGTTTAGCCTTTCTATCTGCATGATTATTTCTGCAATTGTGATTTACAGCCAGATGCAGTACCTGAAAAACAAACCTTTGGGTTTCGACGAAAAGGCTTTGGTAGAGATCGATCTGGAGGGCGAATGGACAAAACCCGAAAAACTTCAGACTTTTAAAAATGAACTGGAGCGGGCTGGAGCAATTACCTCGGTAACAGAATATGCACGTTCATTTACGAGCAGTGGTTCAATTACCAGCGATATTGTATGGCCCGACAAACCTAAAAATGATGTTTCTATTATCAATTACCGTAGTACGGGCTTCAATTTTGCCAAAACAACCGGCGTAAAAATTATTGAAGGAAGGGACTTTGATCCTAAATTTTCGGCCGATACTGCCACCTCGCTCTTACTTAACCAGAGTGCGGTTAAGCTCATGAACCTGAAAAATCCGATTGGTACCATTATCCATTGGGGCGATAATCCACCACTTAAGGTTGTGGGGGTGGTTCAGGATTATTCGAGTGAATCGCTGGCATTAAAAATACAGCCTACGGTGTATTATTATAATGTTAAAACAAGTAAAATATTATTGCTCAAACTTAACCCTAAACAAGCGCTTTCTACCTCTATTGATAAGATAAAGTCGATAAGCCATGATTTAAACCCTGCCTATCCGGTAGAGGTGAAGATGGTTAGTCAGGGGATGGCTGAAAAACTGAAAAGTGAAAGGCTGCTCAGTGCCATTTCCAATATTTTTGGCACATTTGCCATTTTTATTTCCTGCCTGGGCCTTTTGGGGTTAGCGCTTTACACCGCCGAGCAAAGGAGCAAAGAAATTAGCATCCGGAAAGTACTGGGAGCCAATTTATCCGATATCCTGATCTTATTGAACAAAGATTTTATGAAACTGGTGATTATCTCCAACATCATCGCTATTCCGGTGGCATATATTTTACTTGCCAAATGGCTCGGGAAATACGATTATAAAATTACGGTTAATCTATGGCCGTTTTTACTGGCGCTGTTAACCTCGGTAATTATTGCGCTGTTAACCGTTAGCCTGCAAACTTTTAAAGTGGCTAAAGCCAATGCCGTTGATGCACTGAAATATGAATAATCTGTAAAACATTAACTATATCCTGCTATGTTTAAGTTAAACTTCAAAATCGCCTGGCGCAACCTATGGAAAAATAAAAGCATTACGCTTATTAACATAGGGGGCTTAGCCATTGCAATTGCTGCTTTTATACTGGTTATGCTGTTTTTTAATTACGAAACAGGTTACGACCGTAAAAACCCAAATTACCATAACATTTACCTGGTGGGACGGGATTTGCCAGGGCTAAAAACCAATTATACTTCTCCGCCTCTGGGTAAGGCCATTAAGGAGCAGTTTCCAGAAGTGGTTGCTGTAGGAACGATGAAATATAGTTTTTTTGAAATTCCGGTTAACAGCAGCAACGCAGTTGTTTTTTTGAAGAAATGTTTGTTCTTAGATACCGCGGCGGCAAAAATGTTTAATATTAAACCGGATAACGGCCTTGATAAGCCAAAGGGACAGGAATCTTTGTTTTACCTGAGCCGGGAAAATTTCAGAACACTTTTCCCTGATGCCTGGGATCAAAAGCCGAAGATGGTTATTTTGGGCAGCAAATCATCTGGGATGCCCGGCGAACTGAAATCGAGTGTGTATGCAGATCCGCATTCGAACATTAGCTTTGATGCCATTTCGCTGGTAAATGAGCTGGGTGGCGGAGAAGACTATGGTTATAATAACTATTATACCTATATCCAGGTGCGTCCGGGTACAGATATGGTTGGTTTAAACCGTAAATTAATAAATTTATATAGAACGGAATTATTAAAAGAGGAAACAGATCCGGTTTCGGTTGATAAGATTAAACAGTCTGCCACATTTTTAGATCCGCTAAAAAACCTGCACTTAAAGCCAATGGCTGGCACTGATGCCAATTACAAGGTTTTAATTGCCCTGTCTGTACTCGGTATTTTACTGCTGGTGATTGCCTGTATTAATTTTACCAATTTAAGCATTGCCCAGGCCACCAAAAGAGGAAAAGAAGTAGGGGTTAAAAAAGTACTTGGTGTCTACCGTTTTCAGCTTACCTTTCAGTTTTTAACCGAAATTTTTATCCAGTGTTTACTGGCCATGATTTTTGGGCTTATAATTGCAGAACTTGGGCTGCCTAAATTTAATAACCTCTTTCTGACCAATTTATCCATCTGGACCAGAGATAATACCCTGTTCTGGCAGCTGCCTTTAATCTTACTGGCCATTACCTTTATTGCAGGTATTTACCCGGCGCTGGTACTTTCTGGTTTCAAACCGGCCCTGGTGTTAAAAGGAAATTATCAGACCAGCAAGCGAAGTTACTGGTTGCGCAACAGCTTACTGGTGGTTCAGTTTGGTATTGCGGTTGTTTTTATTACCGGACTTCTGATTATTAATGCTCAACTGAAGTATATGCGTACACAGGATGTAGGCTTTAAAGCAGAACAGGTGGTTTACATTAAAAACCTGGCATACTTTTCGAAAACTTCCAAATTTGAGTCGCTGCGCAATCAAATATTGAAAATACCGGGGGTTAAATCGGTAACGGTTGCGACTGATATTCCGGATGGTTCTGATGCCGGAACAACAAGTTATACCGTTGATGGAAAACAGGAACGTTTAAATTTTACAAGTGTAGATTTTGATTATTTTGAAACCCTGGATATTAAGATTAAAGAAGGGCGCACTTTTTCAAGGTCTTTTAAAACGGATACGGCAAGTGCAGCCATTCTTAACGAAGCAGCGGTTGCCAAATATGGCTTAATTAACCCGATTGGAAAAACCATTCGCGGTTGTGGTGGCGATTATACCATTGTTGGGGTGGTTAAGGATTTTAAAACACTGGGTTTTGAAAAACCAGTTGAACCTGCGGTTTATAGTATTAATGCGCCTTGTTCTAATCCAAAGGACAAGATTATGTTAAAGATAGACGAGAACAAAATGGCCGAAGCACTTGCCACTTTAAAAAAACAATGGCCAAACATTAATAAGCTGGATGGTGATAATTTTCGCTACCAGTTTTTGGATGAGTTGTATGGTAAGCTGTTTAAAAAACAGGAGCAACTTGAATCGGTCTTTTTCGCTGCGGCCCTGTTAACCATTTTGATTGCTGTGCTGGGTTTATTTGCCTTTGCTAAATACATTACCAACGGCCGTATTAAGGAAATTGCCGTACGTAAGATTTTAGGTGCCAGTGATGTTCAGATTATGAAACTGATTAACAGATCGTTTTTTGTAATGGTACTACTTGCCAACCTGCTTGCCTGGCCGGTGGCTTATATTTTAACCAAAAAGTGGTTGGATACGTTTGCCTACCGGGTAGAAATGCCTGTTTTACCTTTTTTAATCAGTGCGTTCATTACCATTTGTTTAACGCTTATAACAGTTAGTTTGCAGGCTACGGGCGCTGTAAAAGCCAAACCGGTTGATGCACTGAAGTATGAGTAAATGGGACTTTAAGATTTTCCCTGCTGTGGGGGTGAGTTTTTTATTCGCCCCATAGCCGCAGGGCTTGGTCGTTTTTCACTGTTTGTTTATGCTTTCTTATGGTGTGAAAGATTGCTTTGCAATTTATTGTGCTATGCCGAAATTAGAAAGTTTAGTCCTACTTATTTTTCTGGCTTTAAGATGGCCGGTAAAACACAGTTCCTTAAATGATTTATTTTAAAAGCTTTTATCTTTAAAAATGCTGATTTTTAGCACAATTATATCATCATATTAATGAATACGAAAATAAGAGCACTTTTACTCTTGAGTTTTTCTTTTATCTCGCTAAATGTAAGTGCACAAACTCATCTGTTTGATAACACAAAAGTAGATAGTGTAACTTTCTTTGAAACAAGGAATATAATCAATAAACTGTCGAATGACCTTTTCGAAAAACATATTTACACGAAA
>JASLGV010000212.1 GCA_030149995.1 Pedobacter sp. | reverse complement strand
ATTAAAACCATACTGAGCTTCGATCTCTGAACGGATAAATGCATGAATATCCTGTGCCTGCTCCGGACTGGCTGTTAAACCTGTACCGATGGCCCAAACAGGCTCGTAAGCAATCACAACTTTACGGAAATCTTCTTCTGTTAAACCAAAAAGACCATCACGCAATTGTTTTTTAATTACCTCATAATAGCTTCCGTTGTTGCGCTCATCAAGTGTTTCGCCAATACAGAAAATAGGCTTTAAATCATTTGCCAAAGCAACTTTTGTTTTTTCTGCAAGTAAAGTATCGCTTTCAGCAAAATATTGTCTGCGTTCAGAGTGACCTAAAATAACATATTCTACCTCTACAGATCTGATCATTTTAGCCGAAACTTCGCCTGTATAAGCGCCGCTCTCCTTCTCATGGATATTCTGAGCACCAATTTTAACATCGTTGCCACCCAGTTTGGCCAAGCTGTTTAAATGAATAAAAGGTGCACAAATTACAGCCAGCTGATCGCCTCTGCGCTCGTCTTTTACCATGTTTACAATTTCACTGAACAAAGAAATTCCTTCATTGTAATCCAAATTCATTTTCCAGTTACCGGCAACTATTTTTTTTCTCATCTTATATTGATTATAGGTTATTTATTTACGCGTGTTTAGGATTTCTCCCTTTGTTGTTATTTTCTTAAAAACGCCTGTAAGAAGCTGTTAATTCAAATACCTGTGTCAGAATATCTTTTTCTACCTGATCAAAAGCATGTCCCCTGCGTTCGTATACCTTTTCGGCAGTTTCGAACATCTTAGGCAGGCTGTATGTTTCAAAACCCTGTGCACCACCCCAGGCAAAATCGGGTATAAAATTGCGGGGAAAGCCCGGACCAAATACATTGGCACTTACCCCCGTTACCGTTCCGGTATTAAACATGGTATTAATGCCACATTTTGAATGATCGGCCATAATTAATCCGCAAAATTGTAAGCCTGTTGTACGGAAAGCCTCTGCTTCGTAATCCCAGAGTTTTACATCCGCATAGTTGTTTTTTAAATTGGAGTTGTTGCTGTCGGCACCAATGTTACACCATTGGCCCAGTACAGAATTGCCCAGGTATCCTTCATGCCCTTTAGAAGAAAAACCCCATATTACAGCGTTGTTAATTTCGCCACCAACACGGCAATGCGGACCTATGGTTGTTTGTCCGTATATTTTGGCACCCATTTTTACCGACGAATGATCGCCCAGGGCAAAAGACCCTCTAATATTGCTGCTTTCCCATATTTCAGTGTTCTTACCCAGGTAAATAGGTCCCTGTAAACTGTTAAACACCGAACATTCGGCTACCGCCCCTTCTTCTGCAAAAACCTGGTCTCCTAAAAAAGTATTGGTACTGCTCAGCCTGGCAGAATTGCGCCCGGCAGTTAGTAATTCAAAATCTGCCCGCAGCTCTTTATCGTTGTTCCTGAAAATATCTTCCGGATGTTGTAAATGTGTAAAGGAGGATGTGTAATACTTCTTTTCAAAGTCTTCGGTTAAGATTCTGTTGAAAACATCAGACGGTTCTTCGAATGCAACTGCCAGCAACAAATCATCAGCATACAAGGCCTGTCGGGGCTTTAAATTTAAAATGGCATCGGCCAATGCAGCCGTCGGACAAACCGACCCATTTACAAATATAGCTGCCTGTTTGGCCGCATATTTCACCCTCAAATAATCTTGCGTGTAGAAACCAACCGATGCATTTAAATATTTAGCCCATTTTTCTGCAATGGTTAAAATGCCAATTCGTAAATCAGCTACCGGCCTTGTATAGGTAAGCGGACGAAGACTCATCCAGCTTGAATCATCAAAAAGATTGATTGTCATAAGCCACAAAAATAAAAAAAGTCCCGATGCTTTAACACAAAGGGACTTTAAAAAAGTATTTTTATTGCTAAATTATTTCTTAGCGTAACGGTTTTTAAATTTATCGATACGTCCTGCAGTATCAACCAATTTCATTTTACCAGTATAAAAAGGGTGTGAAGTATGAGAAATCTCCAGTTTGTAAAGTGGATATTCGTTACCATCTTCCCATTTGATAGTCTCTTTAGTATCTACACATGATTTTGTTAAAAAAGCATATTCGTTAGACATATCTTTGAAAACAACTGGTCTGTAGCTAGTAGGATGCAGATCTTTTTTCATTATTGTTATTGTTTTTTAATTGTTATGAACACCGGCTTAAAACAAACAGGATTCATTATATTTTTAATTCAGTTATTCTTCCTTAATTTTAAGGATGCAAATATATTGTTTTATTTTATAAGTATCAAGTCAATTAATAAAAAATAAATATCAGAGAAATAAAGCTGTTTACAGATGCAATTTCTCTGATATTTAATTATAAACTTATTCCAAAATCATTATTGTTAACTTCTTCTGCTCCTTTTTAAATATTTATTACGTTTTAAATATCTTTCTTCCTTATTTAAATATCTGTAATTCTTTTATTTTTGAATTATTGGTATTCTGTTGTATGAACTTGATCAATCTTATAAAACAACCCTGGCCCTGGTATATTGCGGGGCCGCTAATCGGTCTTATTGTTCCAGCACTCCTGCTGATGGGCAATAAATCATTTGGCATCAGTTCTGCACTCCGCCATGTTTGTGCGGCCTGCATCCCATCAAAAATTCCTTTTTTCCAATATAACTGGAAACAGGAACGCTGGAATCTTCTTTTTGCACTGGGCATTTTAATGGGTGGATTTATTGCCAGCAACTTACTCAAAAACCCCAACCCTGTTTTACTGAATCCCAAATTAACACACAACCTTGCTTCATACGGTATTGATGATTACAGCTCACTTGTACCGCAGCAACTGTTCAACTGGCAGGCTTTATTTACGCTTCGTGGAATAATAATGATGGTATCAGGTGGATTTTTAGTTGGTTTTGGCAGTCGCTATGCAGGTGGTTGCACCAGCGGGCATGCCATTATGGGGCTTTCTACCTTACAATTACCTTCTCTTATTGCCACCTGCTGTTTCATGGCTGGAGGTTTTGTGATGGCCAATCTTATCCTTCCTTATATTTTAACACTTTAATCCATGCATAAAGAAAACACCCCAACAGACTGTACGGGTTTTGAAATTCGTTCAAATAAACAACATGCAGTTTATCAAATAAAATACCTGGTTGCAGGTATCGTTTTTGGAATTATCCTGGTAAAGGCAGAAGTGATCAGCTGGTTCCGCATACAGGAAATGTTTCACTTAGAATCTTTTCATATGTATGGCGTTATTGGATCTGCTGTACTTGTTGGTATGCTCTCTGTATGGATCATAAAAAAGACGGAAGCAAAAACCATCAATGGAGAAAGAATTACCATTCAGCAGAAAAAATTTAATAGAGGTCAGGTTTACGGAGGTCTTCTTTTTGGCTTTGGCTGGGCCATTACCGGTGCCTGTCCCGGTCCTATATTTGCGCAAATTGGCGCTGGTTCTTCTGTTGCAATGATTACGCTTATCAGTGCCCTGGCCGGTACATGGATATATGGAAAATTCAGAGACAAACTGCCACATTAACCAATCATTTGTTAAACCGAATATACATACGAAAGTACCCAATCCTTAAAAAATTAAGATGTCTTTAAATACCAAAAAATTATTCAGCTGGTCTACGCTTACAAATCTGCTGTTCGTTCTTGCTTTAGCCGCTCTCCTGTTTAGTACACGTGTTAAAACTGTTGTCATCAGTTCGCTGATGAAGATTGGTTTTTTCCAGGCCAATACAGATGTAAAAAAGGAAATGCCGGCACCCGAAGCTGTATTTGTTAATGAGCAGCAAATCCGTACAAACCTCGCTGATTTAAAAGGAAAAGTTGTGTTTATAAATTTCTGGGCCACCTGGTGTCCGCCATGTATTGCCGAAATGCCTTCTATCAACCACTTATATAAAAAATTCAGCCATCATCCTGACGTGGTCTTTCTCGCAGTTGAAACAGATGGTGATTTAACCAAGGCAAATGCTTTTATGCTAAAAAATGCATATCAGCTACCCGTTTACAGCATTCTGGGTACTATACCTTCTGCCCTTCTTGATGCTTCCCTTCCAACTACGGTGATTATAGATAAAAATGGAAAAATCGTATTCAGGCATGAAGGAATTGCCGACTATAGCGATCCGAAAATAACAAAGTTGATTGAACAACATATTCAAACCACACATTAAAAACTCGTTTTTATTTAATCCTAAAACATTTGCTCCTGAAACTTGCCCAACAGAATTGAACAGTACTTTTAGAGATTATTGTACCTGACCGCCATTGGTAATTCTTAACCGGTAATCTGATGGGCTGCAACCCATAATCGATTTAAAATTACGGTTAAAGGAAACTTTCGAGTTAAACCCGCTTTCCATCGCAATTACTTCCAGTTTTAAAGACTCTTTCTGAAGCAACATCTCACAGGCAGCCTGAACCCTGAACGTATTTACATATAGATGGAAGTTGGTTTGCAAATGCGTATTTAATACCTGCGTAATATAATGCGGCGGAATATTTAAAAGCTTGGCCAGCTTAACAAGCGAAAGATCTGATAACAGGAAAAAACGTTTTTCTTCCATTTGTTGCTGAATATGCAAAGCATATTTTTCTATCTGACCGGCATTTAAGCCCGATTTTGAATAAAGTGGTTGTATCGTTGCCAGCCGTCTGCTTTCTTCTTCATAAAAATGTTTAAGCATTTTTTTCTGACTGATGTAAATAAGAATAAGAGCGGCCAGCATAATCAGGTACACGATAAAAGAAAACATATCTGCTGCTGATTGCTTCCCTTCTACCTGGCCCTGCCCCAGATAAAACACAATAACCATCAAACACATAAATGCACAAAGGGCCGTTCCGATTAATAAAAGCGGGGCATAAATATTTTGTTTGAGATTAAATGATTTATAACGAAAAACCGTATAACTGGTATAACCTGTGATGGATATGATGTTCAGAACATCAGAAATATTTGCATACTGTTCTTCCATGTGTGGATTCATACCAATGCTTATAATAAGGATAAACAACAACCAGCAAATAATAGGCAAAACACAATGAAGCAACACAAACCTAAGATTTAAAACCGCACCTTGCACCAAAAGAAGTCCAAACAACAAAATAGGACCATCCATCAGCATAAAGGGTGCTAATTTATTCAGGTATTGCCATTTGGCAGGCATCAGGTGTACAACAATTGTAAACGATGCATATATCAATATATACAGGTTAACCAATCCTAAATATAACCCGTATTGATTATTCGTTTTAAGTAGTTTTTTAAAATACGATAAGTTAATAAATGCAGTAAGAAGGATGGGAACAGATGTAAGTAATATAAAGAGCATTTGTAACATCAGCTGGCTTATAAAATGATTTCCTTATATGGATATCCAAGGGATAAAATTTAAGCCAAAAATACACATTTAACTACACATTAAAGATCAAAATATTTAACTGTAGCCTAAACCAACGCACTAAGGAGCCGTTAGCTATGGTTTTTTAAGCACCCGTTCGTGCCGGTCAAAATACTTTTTAAATTGCTCGGGATTTAAGATGGCTATTTTTTCAATTTCAAAAATCATTTCCCTTCGTGGTAAAAAGTCGTCTTTCCCGTTTTTTTTTGCCTCATTATATAGCATAACAACCTTTACCAGCTTTAAATCTCTTTGTTTTTCAAGATTTTTAGAAAGAGAAAAGCCCGTTTCGCCAAAGCCTTTACTAAAAAACAAAAAGGTTGTATCACAATAAGAATCATCTGTTTTTACCTGCGGTATGTATACTTCTATCCGTTCGTATTTCCCTTTTTTACGGATATCAATAAGCTTGTCGTTCTCACTGTTAAACATACCCTCTTCCAGTGCGAGGTGTCCGTTCATAAAAGAACTTGCTTTTAAAATCTCACCTTCCACCGTTTCATTGGTATCATAATAAAGTCCCTCTTCTGCATTTAGGTACTTCGTAAAATATGCATAGTTAACAGAATCGCCGGTTAAGACGCCTGTATTTGAATTGTTTCCAAAAATAGGTTTCTGATATAAAACAAGATCTCTTAGCGTATAGACGTAGGTCTTTTCATCAAATCTCTTCAAATCTTTGGCACCTGGTATCATAACTTCAAAATGCGTGGTATAACAAATACCATTTAGCGCAAAACCGGATGTTGAATGCGTTGCAGGTTGCCCGAAAAGATACAGCGGGCACAACAATATCACGAGTAATTTCAGAATTGCCGTTAACATCTTCATAAAGGAAATTTATATTTGGTTTACTAACTTAATATAAATTATTCAAAATTGAGCATGCTTTTATGAGAAGATTTAAGCATAATTCCGCTCAATGGCCTGATATGTATAGTTAACAGCCAGTTTCAATAAGAAATTTTAATCCCAACAGGCACTGCAAACTTTAAAAAAGATGCCCTGATTACAT
>JASLGV010000176.1 GCA_030149995.1 Pedobacter sp. | reverse complement strand
GCCGAGTTAATTCAGCATCATATATCCATCATTATATATGAATTAACAAACGTAAACAAACAATATAAAGACCGGCAGCAAAATCAGCAGAACAACCGGAAGGAAGAAATTGTAACCAATTTTATGAAACTCGTTGTAAGTAATTACAAACACAAAAGAGAAGTGCAATATTATGCAGATCAGTTGTTTATTACCAGGAAGCATTTAACTCGTGTGGTAAAAGAAATTATCCAAAAGACGCCTAAACATATTATTGACGAAACCATTATCCTGGAAGCAAAGCTGTTGCTTAAAAATCCGAACAACAGTTTAAGTCATATAATGGAAGCCTTGAATTTTGAAGATTTGCCCGTTTTTAGTAAATTTTTTAAGAAACTAACCGGAAAATCGCCATTGGCGTATAGAAAATACCTGTAATAGATTTAGACAGATTTACACTTTTTTATCATTTATTTTGTTGAAAAGGAACGCAAATGAATAAAATTACATTCGGTACATATAATTAAAGGTTAATGTCCCTTTTTGACAAGAATGCACATCTTGTCGGCTTTTTTACCATAGTAAGGTCATCGATTTTTGTGGCTTTATTTTACTCATATAAATATATAAACCGAGTTATGGTAGCAAAGAACAAAGCTTACGCTTTAAATTCTCTTATTTTAATGTGCGGCATGCTTTTTATAGCATCCTGCAAAAGTACCTCAGAACCGACCCAACAACAAGCTTTAGCGCTTCCCATTGCACAGGTAAGAAAAGGAACCGGACTGGTTTCTAAAGAATATCCGGCAAGTATCCAGGGTTTAGTGAACATCGAAATCAGATCACAGGTATCTGGATATTTAAATAAAATCTTCGTGGATGAAGGCGATTTTGTAAAAGCCGGACAAGTTTTATTTAAGATAGACGACCGGGCATACGCCGAGCAATACAATACCGCAAAGGCAGCAGTATTGGTGGCCAAAGCCAACCTGGCGAATGCTAAAATAGAATTAGACCGCAGAAAAGAACTGGTAAGTAGTAAAATTGTGTCTGATTTACAGGCACAGCAGGCCACAACAAATTATGATGCAGCCAAGGCGGCATTGGTACAGGCCGAAGCCAATGCACAAAGTGCTAAAATTAACTATGAATTCTGTACCATCAAAGCACCCGTTAGTGGTTATATAGGCGGTATTCCTTACAGGTTGGGTAGTTTAATCAGCGCAGCCAACCCGGAGCCACTTACCGTGTTATCGGATACACACGAAGTAAATGTGTATTTCAGCATGAGTGAAGGCGATTTTTTAAATTTTCAGCGCCAGCATGATGGACGAACACTTGAGCAGAAAATCAGCAAGGCTGAACCGGTTGGTTTAAAAATAGCCGATGGAAACCTGTACGAATTAAACGGTAAAATTAATGCCATTGAAGGCCAGTTCAATCATGGCACAGGCTCCATTAAATTCAGGGCACGTTTTAACAATCCTAATAACCTGTTAAGGGATGGCAATACCGGAAAAATTATCATCACCCAAAATTATCAGGATGCTGTTTTAATTCCAATTGCTTCTACATTTACCGTTCAAGATAAAGTGTATGTTTTTTCTGTAGATAAATCAGGTAAAGCGGTTCAGCTTCCAATTGATGTTCAGGGAAAAAGCGGTACAGATTACATGGTTGCATCGGGCATTCAGGCAGATGAAAACTACATTGTATCCGGTTTTGAAAGATTACAGCCAGGCATGCCGGTTGTGGCAGCCAAAAGCGAGAAACCATCTCAAAATGCAAAGTAGTTTTTCTGGAAAAGCATATCGCTTGTTTTTATAATTCAATAACAAATCATGTTAAAAAAGATAATTAAAAGACCTGTACTGGCTACAGTTATATCTATATTGTTGGTCATTTTAGGGGTAGTAGGGCTGCTTAGCTTACCGGTTACCAAGTTCCCTGAAATTGCACCACCCAGCGTTACTGTACAGGCCGTTTACCCCGGAGCAAGTGCCGAGGTAATTTCGAGATCTGTGGCGCCACCATTAGAAAATGCCATTAATGGCGTAGAGAACATGGATTACATTAGCTCTACCTCCAGTAATGGTAACTTATCCATCACGGTTATATTTAAACTGGGTACCGATCCGGATCAGGCAGCGGTAAACGTACAGAATAAAGTTGCACAGGCCACCAGTCAATTACCGGCAGAGGTAAATCAGATCGGTGTAACCACGCTTAAAAGACAAAACAGTATCGTATCCATGCTCAGTCTTTATAGTGAAGACAGCCGGATAAACGACTTATTTATCGAAAATTACGCTAAGATAAATATTGTACC
Organism: Pedobacter sp.; assembly: GCA_030149995.1. Lineage (GTDB taxonomy): Bacteria > Bacteroidota > Bacteroidia > Sphingobacteriales > Sphingobacteriaceae > Pedobacter. The sequence continues at coordinate 7,603 of JASLGV010000176.1, read as the reverse complement.
AGAGGTTAAAAGGATCCCGGGAGTAGGTGATGCGATGGTATTTGGAAACAAAGACTATTCCATGCGGATCTGGCTGGACCCGGTAAAAATGGCTTCTTACCAGATTACACCACAGGAAGTTGCCGGGGCAATTAAAGCACAGAATATTGAGGCCGCTCCCGGACGTTTTGGCGAAAGAAGTAAAGAAGCCATCGATTATGTAATTAAATACAAGGGTAAATACACAGAACCGGCAGAATATGAAAACATATTGCTCCGGGCAAATGCTGATGGCAGTACGCTGCGTTTAAAAGATATTGCCAGGGTAGAATTCGGTTCTTACGATTATGGGGTTTCGACCAAGAACAATAAGCGCCAGGGTGTAATGGTTGCCGTGTTCCAAACAGCCGGTTCGAATGCAAATGAGGTAGAAATTGCCTTACAGAAAAAGCTGAAAGAATTATCGGCCTCGTTTCCGCCGGGTATTAAATATGATGTACCTTACAGCTCTAAAGAATCGCTTGATCAATCTATTGAGCAGGTAATCCACACGTTGGTAGAGGCCTTTATTTTGGTGTTTATCGTGGTGTTTATCTTCCTGCAGGATTTCAGATCTACTTTAATCCCGGCCATTGCCGTACCTGTATCCATTATCGGAACGTTCTTTTTCATGAATGTTTTTGGCTTTTCAGTTAACCTGTTAACGCTATTTGCTTTGGTACTGGCCATTGGTATTGTGGTAGATGATGCCATTGTGGTGGTAGAGGCGGTGCATGCCAAGATGGAAAAGCGAAAGTTAAATCCAAGAGCTGCCACGATGTCGGCCATGAGCGAAATTACCGGTGCCATTATCTCCATTACACTGGTTATGTCGGCCGTGTTCTTACCTGTTGGTTTTATGGACGGGCCAACGGGGGTATTTTACCGTCAGTTTGCCATGACCCTGGCCATTGCGATTATCATTTCGGCTGTTAATGCCCTAACATTGAGTCCTGCGCTATGTGCCATATTATTGAAACAACATGCACACGATGAACATGGGGAAGAACATAAGAAAACATCTTTTAAAGAACGTTTTTTTACAGGGTTTAACGTGGCGTTTGATAAACTGACTTACCGCTATGGAAAATCAATTTTATTCCTGATTAAAAGGAAGTCGGTTGCTTTTACCGGGCTGGCAGTGGTTATAGCTGCATTTGTATGGATGTTTATGCGTACACCAACAGGCTTTATTCCGGATGAGGATCAATCCTTCCTGATGGCAACCATTACATTGCCTCCAGGTGCTTCTCAAGACAGAACCACGCAGGTGGTAAGCCGGGCAGAAGATGCAGTAAAACCACACCCTGCAGTAGAAAACGTAATTTCCATCAACGGTTTAAACATGCTGAATTTCAGTATATCGTCTTCCAATGCGGTGTTGATGATCCGTTTAAAACCTGTTGCCGAACGTGGAAAGGTAAAAGACATCAACAAAATATTGGGCGAATTGCAGGGCCAGCTGGGCAGTATAAAAGAAGCATCGTTCTTTGTTTTAGGAATGCCAACGGTACCGGGTTTTGGTAATACCAGTGGGATGGAAGTGGTTTTGCAAGACCGCACCGCGGGTTCTCTTGAAAAATTCAACGAGGTGGCTAACGGATATATCGGTGCTTTGATGAAGCGGCCTGAAATCGGCATGGCCTTTACTACTTTTAATGCTTCTTTCCCTCAATATGAATTGGTGGTTGATGAAGTGAAAGCAAAACAGCTGGGTGTAGATGTTGCCGATCTGATGATGGTAATGCAGGGGTATTATGGCAGTATGCAGGCCTCAGATTTTAACCGGTTTGGTAAATACTACCGCGTTGTATTACAATCTTCGCCCGAGTCGAGGGCCGAAACGGGTTCACTTAATGGCATTACAATTAAAAATGCTTCTGGTAAAATGGTGCCGATCAATTCGCTTGTATCGCTTAAACCTGCCTTCGGACCAGAGGCTGTGGATCACCACAACTTGTTTAATGCCATTTCCATTACGGCCATGCCGGCGCCAGGTTTCAGTACCGGGCAGTCTATGAAAGCTGTAGAGGAGGTGAGCAAGAGTTATTTACCAAATGGTTTCTCTTACGATTGGAAGGGAATGAGCCGGGAAGAAAAATCGTCAGGAGCACAATCCATCATTATTTTCGGTTTGTGTCTGGTGTTTGTATACTTCTTACTTTCTGCACAATACGAAAGCTATTTTGTTCCGTTTGCTGTATTAATCGGTATTCCAATGGGATTACTGGGGGTATTTGTGGGTATTACACTGGCCGATTTATCGAACAACATTTATGTTCAGGTTGCATTGGTTATGCTAATCGGATTATTGGCCAAAAATGCCATTTTAATTGTGGAGTATGCCATCCAGAGGCGCAGGGCAGGTAAAAGCCTGGTGGCGGCGGCTGTAGAAGGAGCCAAAGCACGTTTAAGACCAATCTTAATGACTTCACTGGCTTTTATTGCAGGTTTATTGCCGCTGTTATTTGCCTCGGGACCATCGGCTATTGGTAACCATTCTATTGGTTATGCAGCTGTATATGGTATGTTGTTCGGTACGGTGCTGGGTATTTTCATTACCCCGGTATTGTTCGTGGTATTCCAGTATATCCAGGAGCGCGTAAGCGGAAAAGGTGTACACGAAAGCGAGTGGGATTACGAACCATCCAAATTAAAGCAATTACATACTGAACATTAATAAAAAGAAACATGTACCGATTAGTTGAATTTAGGAAATTTTATTACACCGCAACGGCCATTGGTTTAATGGCAAGTCTTGCAGCTTGTTCGGTTAAAAAATACGAACGCAGTAATTTAGATATAGCAGAAAAATACCGGACAGATCAGCAGGCATTTGTGCAGGATAGTTCGGCCAATAATCTGGCCAAAATACCTTATAAAGAATTTTTTACCGATCCTGTTTTAATTGAGTTAATTGATGCCGGAGTTGCTAAAAATAACGATTTAAATGTGGCGCTGAAGCAGATCGAAATCGCTTCGCTCCTGTATACGCAAAGTAAATGGGGGCAGGTGCCCACCGTTAATTTAAATGTAGGAACGGCTGCGATAAACAGGCCATCTGGTAATAGTTTAAATGGAACAACCACCAGCATGTTTTTAGGGCAAAAATACATAGAAGATTACAACTCTGCGGTAACCATTGCCTGGGAAGCAGATATATGGGGTAAAATAAAAAGCAGGAAAGAAGCCGCACTGGCTTCCTATCTCCAAACACAGGAAGCGGCAAAAGCTGTACAAACCCAATTGGTGGCACAAATAGCGCAGGGTTATTATAACTTGCTGATGCTGGATACACAACTGGAAATTACCAATCAGAACTTAGGTTTGGTAGACAGTACGCTGAATATGATTAAAGTACAGCAAAGGCTTGGTTTAACCACCAGCTTATCTGTACAACAGCAGGAGAATACCAGGGATCAGATTTTAGCCAGTATTCCGGTTATCAGGCAATCCATTACCATACAGGAAAATGCCTTAAGTGTATTAACAGGCGAAATGCCGGGTGCCATTAAAAGAGGAAAGAGCTTAACCACGGTGGTTACACCCCAGTATAATTCTATTGGTATTCCTGCAGAACTGTTGAACTACAGACCTGATGTTAAAAGCAGCGAATTGCAGGTTAGACAGGCACTGGCCTCGAGCAGTGTAGCCAGAAAAAGCATGTATCCTTCTTTCAGCATTACGGCAAACGGAGGATTAAATGCTTATGAGTTTAACCATTGGTTTAACGTACCAGGTTCCTTGTTTGGTTCTGTACTTGGCGGAATTACACAGCCGGTACTGAATGGTAAAAGGTTAAAAACGCAATACGAACAGTCTAAAATTGCATTGGAACAATCAAAATTAAACTTTAAGCAAAGTGTTTTAAATGCCGTGGCAGAAGTATCAAACTCGCTGGCAGAAATAGAATCACTTGAAACACAGGAGAAGTTACTGGAAGGTTTGGTTAACCGTTCCGGTGCTTCGGTTAATACCGCAACCATTATGTTTAAGAACGACCTGGCAACGTATCTGGATGTGATTGTGGCACAGAACAATAAGTTGCGGGCAGAACTGGATTTAGCGGCAGTTAAAAAACAAAAGTTAAGTGCCAGTGTACTGCTGTACCGCTCTGTTGGGGGAGGCTGGAAATAACCTGTTCGGTTAAAATAAAATATGCCGGTACCAGCAAGCGGACCGGCATATTTAAAAATACCGCTCTCAAAAAGGTATTTGCATTTATACCAGATAACGACCGGTTTTATTAAAACATAAAAGCTATGGAAATGGAAGAACTTAAAATTCAATCGCTTGGTTACGGGCACGGATTAACAGCCGATAAACATTTTTTTGGTGCTTTTTTGAGTCTCGCTAAAAACAACCTGGATCAAATAGGTTTTGCTTTTAAAAAGCGTTTCTGTTCGGTTTCAGAAGAGACCACGGCAAAGCCGTCGCTGGCAGATTTCTTTGCACCAAACCTTGCCGATGTAGATTATTTTAAGAGAATTGAATTTCTTCAGCAACATTTTCCGGTTGTACAGACCCTTGAATATCAGAACAGATCTGTTTTTATCAGCCAGTTCTCTTTGTTGTTAAACACCGTTAATCAGCTTCAGGCGTTCTATACGCACCATTTCAATAATAGGATTGTATTTAACCCCGATTTATATAGGCTTTTAGACAACCTGTTTCTGTTGGTAATTAAGCGTGTTAAACAAAGTAAGAAGAAAGACGGTAAAACAAAACATCTTTTGTTTACCACATTTAAAGATGATTTTGATGCCTTGTTTAAGGCAAAACAGGCCAGTTTAAAAAGTAAAAAAGCAGCTGGAAAAAAAGTATCTTTATCAGAAGAAGATATTTATAGTGCGGTTTATAACGATGCATTTTACCATTTGCTTTATAAAAAGGATGCGCTAAACCCACATTATGCCTCCAGGCCCAAACCTGGTATTGTATATGAAAATGGCATACCCATTACCGCATCTGCACTTGTTTTTTTAACCGGCATGTTTTTAAATCAACAGCAGGGAGAAGCATTTAGGAATAAAATTAAAGACTTCAACATCCGGATAGATACAGAAGCCGATGGTGCACTGGCCGGACTGAGAAAGATCGGAAGCCGTTGGGTTTTTTCGCAACTGGCTTTTAAAGAGCCTGCGCAGGGTTTAAACAACCGGTATTGTAAGGAAAAGTTATTGCTGCAAATTACTGAAGAGCTGAGCAAGGTGCCAGAAGCCGTTTACCAGAACCTGGATCAAAATACACAAAAGCTTTTTTTTACTGATTTAAATGCAGGTAATGAAAATTTATACGAGATACCTGGTTTGGAGGCCGCTCGTATTTTAAAACCTTTTATTAAAAAACGAAAGGAAGATAAATTCAATTACCTGGTTTTGAGGTATCTGGATGAGTTTGTGGATTTTCCAAGTTTACGTTTCCAGATTTATGCCGGCGATTATATACACGATCAAAGAGATAAAAAAATTGCTGGTACAGAATATATAACCAACCGCATTGTTAGCGAGAAAATTAATGTTTTTGCCCGTTTATCAGAAGTGGTTCAACTAAGGAACAAGGTTGATACAGGAAGCACCGGCACGGGGGCAGGCTGGGCGGCTTTACCCAATCCATCGTACAATTTTATGGATAACAACATTGCTGTTTTTATTAAGCATGAAGAACTTAGACGCAAAACAATCCCTTTTAAAGAGACGCGTTTTACAGCAGAGAAACGAAGCAGCCGCGGGTATGGCAAGCTGGATAAAGCAGAGATGGTTAAAAGCATAGACCCCAATGGCGAGCTTAATATACAGGAGCCGGTGGCCATTCTTTCTTTAAATGAATTACCTGCTTTGTTGTATGAGTTGCTGATTAATAAAAAAGCGCCGGCAGAAATAGAAGAGATCCTTTGTCAAAAATTATTGAACAGGTTTGATGTTTTAATCAACTATACACAATCAAAATATTTACCCGGAAGTCAGATAACCCGGAATCTTTTGCGTAGTGAAGATGAAGAAAAGTTAGATGTAAAAAAAATATTGGCTGCTGTTGAACAAGAATGCATCCGGACAGCGGAAAAACTGGCTTTATTTGATGGACGTTTTACAGTTAAAAAACCCCGGGACTTTAAATGTGGCTTTCGCAAAAATCATCATGCCCCAACAATTTTTCCGTTTAGAACTTTAAATATTGAGGCTGCCTGGATGGCACGCGATTTAAAAAGATTTATGCCGGCACCGGTTAAGAACAACTGGAAAATACATCAGCATGCACAACTACAGAAATCGCTTGTTTATTTTGCCCAGCGAAGACTGGAAGTATATAAAATATTAAACCAGGTATGGGATTTTGATGCAGGGAAGGGCCTGCTGGATGCAGAGATTAAAAGCCTTCTTAACCAGCAAAATACATTTGAACAGATGTACGAGCAATACCTGAAAAAGAGAAATACTTTTTTTAAGCAGATGTATGAGCATGTTCAGGTGGTTTTGTCTGCCAGAAAATTATCAGATGTTTTTTTAGAGGAAGCCGGGTTTTGGCAATTATTTAACAGGAGAAAATTTGTTATAGATAATACAGAAAACCAGATACAGAAATTACTGGCAAAACCTTTTGTTTTTCCGAGGGGAATCTTTGATCCTAAGCCTACCTATGTTGCCGGCGAGAAAATAACAGAGAAACCAGCACTTTTTGCAGATTGGTACCAGTATGCTTATTTCAGCAAGCACCCTTATCAGGCATTTTACGATTACGGCAGATGTTATAAAAACACTTTTGAGCAGTATAAATTAACTGCGGCTTATCCGGCCGGTACCAGTTCCGATCCGGTTGCTGCTTTTAATAAATTCAAAATCAAACAAGACCTTCGTATAAAGTGGGTTAAAATACAGGATTTATTTTTGACCCGTGTGGCAGAAGATATTCATCAGAAAATTTTTGCTGATCAAGAATCGTCGGAGGAAGTAAGTCTTTTAAAAGAAATGACAGGACTGCCCGTTCAAACATTTGATCAGCAGTTAATCGAAGGGAATATATCCAAAAAGCTGCTAACCATTAGAACTGACCAGCTGGCAGAAGAGGAGATTGAACTGAGTGCGCTTTATGGCTTAAAAAGTTTATTGGAAAATGAAAAAGTAAAAACGATCTTGTCTTATCAACCCGAAAAAAGATGGACCCGGCAGGCACTGGAACAAGAATTATTTCTGGGGTCAGGTTCATATGGTTTTATTCGCGAGCATTATATTTTTAAAGCCTTTCAGTGTTTTGAAGCATTTGTATTGGAAAATTTTCCGGTTAATCAAGGTGGATACCTGGCAGAACTTGCCGGTGAAAACCAGTTGCCGGATTTTAAACAATGCCTCATACTTGTACTTACAAAGTATAAGCTGATAAAAGAGGAGGAGGCAGCGGTCATATTTAATAAGGTTGAAGTTGCAAACAACACTTTTGGGCATTTATCTGATTTTGCACAGAAAGCTCAGATGCTGATCCGGATCAGGGATACGTTTGAACAAAATAAACTACCGGAAAAAACAGCTTTCCTTTATATGAAAGAACAAACACAACCGGCAGGCACTACTGTTGGCGAAACGATTTTAAA
>JASLGV010000152.1 GCA_030149995.1 Pedobacter sp. | reverse complement strand
CAATATATGGGGTGGAATGATACTTTTGCGCCATAGCCCGGCTCTTTGCTCTACCCCAAAACGGTGCTGTTCATCAATAACAACCAGCCCAAGGTTTTTAAACTGTACCTTATCTTCTATTAACGCATGCGTACCAATCAGAATATCAATTTCTCCGTTTTCCAGCTGCTGATGTAAAATCGCTCTTTCCTTTTTTTTGGTATTTCCGGTTAGAATGGCAACCCTTACCAGGTTATCGGTAACGAGCTCTGTAATGGAGGCATAATGTTGGCGGGCCAGAATCTCCGTTGGCGCCATCATACAAGCCTGATAGCCGTTATCATTTGCCAAAAGCATACTCATCAGGGCAACAGCTGTTTTACCGCTGCCTACATCCCCCTGTACAAGCCGGTTCATTTGTATGCCGCGTTGTGTATCAAGTCTAATTTCTTTGATTACGCGCTTCTGTGCATTTGTAAGTTCAAACGGTAGAATCTCCTTATAAAAACGGTTAATCTTTTCTCCAACGCGATCAAAAACAACCCCCTTAAATTTTAATTGCCTTAAATGTTTGTTATGCAGAAGCTGCAACTGTATAAAGAATAATTCTTCAAACTTCAAACGCCTTTCAGCTGCATTCAAATCCTGTTGATTTTTGGGAAAATGAATGTTAAGGAGTGCCTCATTCCGGTTGGGCAGATGATATTTATCTAAAATATAAGATGGCAAGGTTTCGGGAATCTGCTGCAACAACTGATCCAGCAAACCGGCAACCAATCGTTGTATTCCTTTCGAATCCAGGTTAAATTTTTTCAGCTTCTCTGTCGAGTTGTAAACCGGTTGCAAGGTTTGGTTACCCCGTCCGGTTGTTTTCTGCTGATAGGGTTCCATCTCCGGGTGCGAAATGCTGAAAGTACCATTAAACAAGCTGGGTTTACCAAAAGCAATATAGGCTACCCCCACCGTAATATGAGTGTCTACCCATTTTAAGCTTTGAAACCACACCAGCTCCATCAGTCCGGTCTCATCTTTAAAAACGGCTACAATGCGTTTAACCCGCTTATCGCCAATCACTTTTTTACTGATTACCCGACCTATGATCTGGATGTAGGGTGCATCCGGTCTGATTTCCCTAATCTTAAAAAACTTAGTCCGGTCTATATACCTGAAAGGGTAATAAGAAAGCAAATCCCCGTAAGTAAAAAGATTCAGATCTTTTTTAATTACATCGGCACGGGTTGGCCCCACGCCTTTTATAAACTCAATGGGTGTATCTAATGGCGAATTTAACAAAACAGACTACCGTGATTTTTTATATACAACACTTCTAATCAATGACCCGTTAAAAACCAATACCGACAGCAGCAACAATGTATACGCAACCAGCTGGGCAGTATTAATCCGTTCATCAAAATAGAAAAATGCCAGGCAAAAAGCAACTATTGGATTTAAATAAATCAAAATTCCCAATGACGACGAAGGCATTTCGCGTAGTGCATAGGCATTTAAAAACAATGGAATAATGGTAAATACGGTTGCAATTAAAAAAATATGCACCCAGAATACCGTTGATAATGGAAATACCGCTGAATGCTGACTGTAAACCGGTAATATAATCAAGGCAGATAAAATAAGCTGGACGCCTAAAAAGTTAAATTTATCTACCTGCCTAATCACTTTCAGAATGATGAGATATAAAGCATAACAGGATGCAATAATAATAGCCCATAACATTTCTACAAAAGAACCTTTTGCCAGCAACCCGATACTTATTACAGCAATGGCAATAGCCAGTACCTTTGCTTTGGTTAACGGTTCTTTCAAAATCATAAAGCCACAAAGTGCCGTAATCAACGGACAAACCATATAAGCAAATGCTGCCGACTTAAGGCTTATGCTGTTTACGGCATATATGTAGGTAAACCAGTTTCCGGTTATTAAAATAGCCGCCAGACAAGTAAGTAGGAAAAGTCTTATCTGTTCTTTTTTACCAGCATTTCTTACCACTTTAAAATCATTAACCAAGGCCTTACGTCTGCATAATAAAATGGTTAGCCAGACCATCGCCACCGAAGCAAAAATCCGGTAATACAAGATTTCCTGCGCGGGGTAATGCTTAATATCTCTGAGCGGAACAGACATTGTTCCCCATATAATATATGGTATAATGCCGGCAATAAAATACCTGCTCTTTCCTAATGTCAAAATTATCCCTTAACAGCGATGACTGATATTTCTACATTCACATTTTTTGGCAGCACAGATACCTGTACCGTTTCGCGTGCAGGAAAATTATCGGTAAAATACTGTCCGTATACTTCATTTACACGGGCAAAGGTTCCCATATCACTAAGAAAAATAGTGGTTTTTACCACGTTTGCAAAATCGAGACTGGCCTCCAGCAATACAGCTTTCAGGTTGCGCATTACCTGGTGTGTTTCCTCTTCAATGTTAACCAGGTTTAATTCGCCATTTTCCGGATTGATAGCAATCTGCCCTGAGACAAATAAAAAATTACCTGCCAGTACAGCCTGGTTATACGGGCCTATTGGTGCCGGGGCATTAGAAGTATTGATAATCTCTTTCATGAATAAGAATGTAAAGTGTTTAGGATTTGGTAAGCCATTGAATGAGCTTATAAATAAGACCAGCCAGAAAAACAGAAATTGCCAGTGCATTGATTACATGCATAATCTTAATATTGATATTATTGGGCCTGTTGGGATCTTTTTTTCTGAAGAAGTACATAAATACAAACTTAGATAAAAAGCTTTATACAGAAAATTAAAAGGCATAAAAAAAGGTTCTGGCTTTGGGCCAGAACCTTTTTTTAATTTTACGCGTGGTAAATACTAGTTTCTAGCAGTTTCAACACGACGGTTTTTGATACGACCATCTTCTGTATCGTTAGAAGCAACTGGATTAGCTTCACCAAAACCTTTAGTAGCTACTTGACTAGCGTTAACGCCAGAGTTTACTAAGTAAGTTTTAACAGAGTTTGCTCTGTCTTTAGATAACTTCAGGTTATAAGCTGCAGTACCTTCACTAGAAGCATAACCTTTAACAGTTACTTTGCTGCCGCTTTGACGTAAGTTTGAAGATAATTTATCTAAAGTTGGATAAGATTCAGTTTTTAATACTGAAGAGTTGAAATCAAATTGAATGTTTTCCCAACCGCTAACTGCACTTGTAGGTGTATTGTTTTCTACAACAGTTGGTTTTGGAAGTGGACAACCTGAACCATCAACAGCAGTACCAGCTGGTGTATTAGGGCATTTATCGAAGATATCTGCAACACCGTCACCATCTGAATCTTTTTTCAAATCTTCAACAGATTTTTCTACGTTAGAAACACGGTTTTTCAATGCTTCAACTTCTTGACGTAATGAAGGATCTTTTAACTCATCGTACATAGTAGCTAA
>JASLGV010000148.1 GCA_030149995.1 Pedobacter sp. | reverse complement strand
ATTGCGGCATCTGCGCGGATACCGGACTGATCGAAATCGTAATAGATATTCTCCAGCCGGATGGCTTTATTCAAATCAATTTTTTCCAGGTAAAGCTGGCGCTGAATGGTGGTCGAAACTGATAAGCCAACGGTTGTAAGCGTGGTTTCATCACTGCGGTAATTGGTTTTTTCGCCGGTAAGCATGTAATTAGCTTCGGTTCCCAGTGTAAAGCTGAAATTCCCCTGTTCATCAGAAACGGTTTTAAGCTCTGCTCCTCCTGTACGTTTGAGTGTTACAATGGTATTCGGTAACGGTTGTTGCGTTGCTTTATCAAATACTTTACCGGCGAGCCTGAACAAAATTTTTGCTTCTTCAGAAAAGCTGTAAATATCATCGTCTCCCATCCCCCCGCTTCTGTTTGAAGAAAGATAACCGGTTAACGTGCCCGTTTTGCTAAAGGCAAAATCATCTTGTGGCGAATTAATCGGGTACCCCATATTTTGAGGTTCACTTATGTGTCCGCCAATTAACCGGGCTTTATAAATATCGAGTCCACCCATGCCAATGCGACCATCACTGCTAAAATAGAAATTGTTTTCAGCATCAAAATAAGGACTGCGTTCGTTACCTGCCGTATTCAGCTCTTTAAGATTTACGGGTAGTCCCCAGTCTCCGGCATCGGTACGCTGACAAACATATAAATCGCTCCCTCCCATACCTCCGGGCATGGTAGACGAAAAATACAGGCTATTTCCGTCTGCGCTGATAAAAGGATCGCCTACCGAATATTCGTTTACGCGGTTATAAGGAAAAGCAACCGGTGTACCCCAGTTTCCCTGTGCATCTTTATGGCTGCTGTATATTTCTACATTAACAGTGGCCAGTTTCCCTTTTACATATACCGGTTTTTTCGGAACACGGGTTAAGGTAAAATACATTTCCTGTCCATCGCCGGTAAAACTTGCCGGTCCTACATGATAATCTGTACCAGCATTTACCGGGAATAATTGAGCACTATCTGTTTCCTTATTTTTAAAATATAAGCGGAGGTATTTATTTCCGGTCCAGCCATAAACGTTTTTATCGGGCATCTTCGCTCCATCGAACTTTAAAAAAGGGCGGTTTCCACCTGATTTTTCTGTAGCCTGATAACCACGATCTGAAGAAAATACAATGATCTCGCCATTTTTAACGGCACCCCAATCTGATTTATCGCTGTTTAACGATTGTTCATTACGCAGGTTTACGCGCCCGGGTTTTTGCATCCAGGTTACAGCAGAATCGCAACTTAGCAGCCACTGGTTCTGTTGCCAAAGCGGAACATCTGGTTTCATTTCCAGGTATTTCTGATATTGCTGTTTTGCCTCAGCAAATTTTGAATTTTCCTGCAAGGCTTTGGCATAGGCAAGTGTATTGGCCGCCGGACTTTTCTCCATACCAACCGCAATGGCATACCAGCTTTCTCTTTGTTTGTAATCCTGAACCAAGCCATAACATTCGCCTAAACGCTCGGCTGTATACAAGCTTGCTTTTTTCTTGTAGGCCTGTTCATAAAGATCTATCGCCTTTACATAGTTATACAACCGGTATTGTGCATCGGCTTCATTTAGTATATATTGCGCACGCAGGGGCTGTGCAGCAAGCAGCAGCAGGGCTGGCAACAGGACTGATAAAATTCTTTTCATGTAATGCATCTTTTCGGTAATCTTTTTATTGTCTTTGTATATAGCGGTAGCCTTTATGCTTAAAAATATCGGGGGCTCATCATTCTGGTATCTCTTTTATTAAAGAAATAACCTATAGAAATTTCGTGTGTGCCGCTGCTATATCCTTGTAAAGGGCCTATAGAAAAATCGTAGGCATAACCAATCCGGAAGTTGCTATTTGGAAATATCTGAACAGCTGCAACGGCTGAGTTGAGTTTGCTCAGATCTTTCTGTAAATAGTTTTTATTGTATAGTTTTACGCCTGTACGGTAAGATCCGCCCACCCAGAATTTCTCTGCAAAAATTACAAAAGCGTTCAGATCCAGACTTGTGGGTCCGCCGCGATCATCTTTTAACAAAAAAGAAGGTTTTAATAAAACATCTGCAGAAAGCGGCACCAAAGTTCCGGCGGTTAAATAATAATGGGGCTTAGGTTGAGGTATAAAAGCATATTTATCAATATTAATATATTGCGAAACCAGGTTATCGGCACTAAATCCGGCATAAAAGCGATCGTCGGCATAATAAACGCCTGCACGTGCATCCGGCACAATGGTACTTTGAATGCCCACTGGCTGATAAACTTCCACATCATTCGGGTTCAGTAAGGAACCATCAATGCCCAATTGTACCATCCCCACGCCAACCCCGAATGCCAGGCGCGCGCTGCCATCAACATTCATTCGAATGCGGTAGGCATAATTTCCATAAGCGGCCAGGTTGCGCTGTGCCCCCAGCTTATCACTCGAAACCTGCAAAGCCAATCCAACATTTCCATCATTGGCAATGGCATCTACGGCCAGCGACATCGTTTTAGGCGATCCTTCAATACCCGTCCACTGGTTGCGGTAAAAAGCATGTACATTGAGCTGCTCCCGGTAACCGGCATAAGCCGGATTGATGTAAATACCATTAAACATATACTGGCTGAACTGTGCATCCTGCTGTGCAAAAACAGTGGCAGACAGTACTGAAATCCATAACAAGGTTAATATCTTTTTCATACGATTCATTCTTTAGGCAATCGCCTGGTCTTCATCTTATTTCTTAAATGCACGGATCAGCGTAACGTATCCTTTAAAAACCTGCCACGCACTGTTTGAATTTTCCTTTACACGCAGTACATAGTAATAGGTTCCTTCGTTCAACCCTTCTCCGGTCCAGTTATTCTGATAATTATTTGCTTTAAATACTTCATTTCCCCAGCGGTTTACAATAACAAGGTCGTTTTGTGCAAAGAGGTTCAGGCCCCTGATTTCGAAAGTCTCGTTGGTACCATCGCCATTAGGTGTAAAGAGATTGGGAATGAAAAAATCGATTCCCGAAACAGCGTGTTTGGTAAACCATCCGCCATTGGCAGCCATATCGGCTACAATGGAAACGTTGTTACGAATGTGTACACCTGTTGCCGGATTGGTTGTTACGCCCATGTCCCAGGAAGTACCGCCCTGATAATTGGCTATTATGGCACGGCTGTCTACAAATTTTGCACCGTTGGTACGTATATTGTGCTGAAGTGTCATGTTCACTTTCACCGGTGCTGCTGCATAAATATGCCAGCTTCTATCCATTCCCTGCAGGGTACTGATGCCTTGTGTATTGGCCGCGGCATAATCCTGTACACTTACAAAAAGTTTACCGGCTGTTTGCGGGCTTAAGGTAGCCGGGGTATAATCGCCTTCTGAAATTCCAACCGGAAAAACGAAACTTCCACCAGCGGAATAATCTTTAATTAAATGGCCTGCAATACTATTGCCGGTTACCACCATACGATCCGGACTGTAGTTGATGATTTTTCCGGCAGCATTGAATGCAAGGTTATGGCCGTTCAGAATGATATCGGCACCATTTACAGCAAGGTCTAATGTACCGCCAATGTTAAGTGCCGCTGCATTTGCCCCAGCCGGATTCATCGTTTGGTATCCGGGATCTTTAATATCGTCTAAAACAAGATTTTCTTTATTCCGGTGTTCGACCAGCAGGTTGATGAAATTACCATTGTTTCCATCAATGCGGGTTGCACCACTCTTCATGCCTGTATAATAAGGGTTGTTTCCGGGATTGTAGATCACAATCTTTCCGCTGCCGCTGAAACGTGCACCAGGTGCAATCCAGATAAAACGACTGTACAACTCCAGGGTTCCGTTGATTTCCCAATCTGCTCCAGGCCCGAAATAGGTTCCCTCACTGAAACGCGATTCGGTGGTACCCGCTGCCACCACAACTTTACTGTTGTCTACTGTTGTGCTACCGGAGCCGTTCTGTCCGTAAACAGCAGCACCGCATAAGTAAAGTACAACAGTTAATAGTGTATTTCGTAGTTCTAACCTCATATCTTTTTATAATTCAGTTTGCTATCATGGACAATAATTGATCGGTCCACAGCAACTAATTCTTAATAATTTTTGCCGGAATCATTGGATTTGTTGGGATCATACAATTCCTGACTTCTATAACTGCCTCATTCGAATACATTTCGCAGGCACCTCCCGAAATCAGTTTTGCCCGGATTTTTACGCCGTTAATCAAAGCAGTTGCAGACTTTACCTGTATGGTTCCTTGTGCCGGGATTAACTGATTTTTAAAAGAACCCGCTATCAGATCTTTCCAGGTTGCACTTGCCACTTCATAAAACTGCCAGGTAACGGTTGCGGCGTTCGACTGAATATCTATGTTCTTATCTGTATCTGCGCATACGTAAAAATTGCTGATGTTTTGGGTAATAACCGGCATGGGTAAAACATCCACTTTAAAGGCAACCCGGTTACCATAGCAAACCATACCGTCTTTGGTAACTCCTTCGGCCACGTAATAGGTATAGCTACCTGCCTGCACAGGTGCCGGGGCAGCCGTTAAAGGTGTACCGGTTGTATTATCGGCAAAATAATAAAGCTTATATCCGTTGGAAGCTCCGGTTGGCGACAGCTGTACATTCAGGGTAACGGGTGTTCCAACGCATGTTTTAACATCTTTAACTGTAGGTAGTGTGGTAACCACTTCCAGTAAAGTTTCCAGTTTCAGGTAACATCCGGCTACCATTCCATCTGGCACTGCATAATACCTGGTGGGTGTTCCATTGGTATTTACCGGAAAATCTCCGGTAACCAGGGAATTCTGGTAATTCGGTGTTCCCGGAACCTGCGCGTAGAACCTGGTTCCGGCCGGATAAGCAGCTGTAATGCTGTTACGCGGAAGTGCATTACCAGCTACCGAACAAAAAGCTTTAAACTGTTTAAAACCATCGACTGTATTTGCCGGGCAACTTGCCGTAAAAGCATCGTCTGGTTTGATTAGTAATGAAAAAGAATCACGGATCGGGTTTCCACTACATTCGCCCTGATTGTACCCAATAATAAAACCTGCATTTACAGGATTGGTTGAGTTAACGCCCTGTCCGCTTATTGTCCCATTTAAACTCACGGTAAGTCCGCAGCTGGAAGCACTGGTTGTTAACAAGGTACAATCGTTTGTTACCCTTACTTTATATTTTAATTTGGCTACGGCATTGCCTGTATTGGCAAGCAAGGCAATGTTGCCAATATTCCAGGCAATTTTACCGCCGGGTGTAACCGCCGGATTTGAGCTTGCAGGATGCGACCAGGTAGCTGTTCCACCACCCAGAATCGGACTGGCACTTACAAAATGCAGGTTGGGTGGCAATGGAATTTCGACCTTTCCATCTTTGATGGCTTCTGTACCTTTGTTGAAAATATCAAGTTCAAATTCCAGTTCCTGGCCAGGCTTAACCGTTCCCTGGTTAACCACACCGCTGGTTGGGAAATTAAGTCCCTCCAATTGTGGAACATATGCATCAACCGCAAAGGTGATGTTAAAAATGCTATAAGTATCCTGAGTTGTTCCAAAACGGAAAGAGGTATTTGACTGATTGTTGGTAATCAATGTATTACCGGTATTTGGCAAATCAAACATACTTACATCAATACCGAAATTGTTCAGGTAATTGGGGTTTCTTGTGTTGCCACCTGTATATATTGAAGAGTTGAAGAAATTCGTTTCCGAGTTTCCTCCATGCGATAAGGTTTTATAGTTGTTCGTATTGAGCTGTTGAATCTGGAAGTAATCACCTTCAATGCTCCGATCACCTTCGCCAGTCATCATACCCATTTTAATATTTACCGGTCCGTTCTGAACGGCTTTAAAACCCGATACGTCCAGTTGCCCATAGGTACCGTCGCCTGCATTTTTAATAAAGGCAAACCCATCGAACATGGTAATGTCGCGCCACTTCAGAGCGGTATTTTCGTAAATAACAACCATGCCCCATCCTGCATAATACCCCACTCCTGAGTTGTCAGAGCCTTCGAACGTGGCAATATTTCCAACAGCATAAGTGCCCAATCCTGCTGTACGTACCAGATCGGTAACATCGTAATAAGCGCTGTACATTCCCGAAACATCATCTTTTCCATAATAGATATCGGTTGCACTCAGGTCGATGTAATTTCCGTTGGGTACTTTAAACTTTACATTTTTTTTGTTCAATCCATTACCAGCGTTGTTTCTCTTGCTCAACACATCTGCAGAACTGTTATCTCCACGTCCGGCCCAATACAAACCTGCATACACAATCCGGGTACAGGCTGCATTTACACCGGCCGGCAATTGCAGGTTTGCTGAAGAAGAATTAACGATAGACGAAGGATCGCCGGCCAGCTTATTAAACTTCATGTTATCTGAGTTGTTGCCTTCATCGCTGTAGGGACTTAAAAATGCATTGGCATTTCCGATCATGGTAAAATCGCCCTGTAGGCTGTAGATCTGCTTATTTTTGTAATCGCCTGTAGCAAGTGCCGAACTGCGGGGTTTAAAAGGGATTTTTACAGATGCCTGCGAAAATGCTTTATAATTCAGCATCATCAAGGCAACGAAAACAAAAAGCTTTACGAAAAGAGTATTTCCCGGTGTAAATTTATTTTTCATCGTTGCCTGATTAAGATGGACGTTCCATTTTGAAGTAAATAACCTCTAACTGATTTGAAGTACCCGCATTATTAATCAGGTCTTTTAATAAGTCCTTCAAAACCGCTTCATTGTAGTCATCGTAACCGCTAATAAGCAGGTATCTGATGTTTTTAAATTGCGTCAGATAACTTTCGTTCAGGGCTAATGCCTGACCCTTTTTCCAGAAAACAGAGATCACTTCTGCTGTTTTAAATGCCGTAGCAAACCGGCCATCCTTCAACTCATCGAGCTGGTCGTATGCAAGTTTTACCGCTTTTACAGGTCCTTGTTCTGACCATAAAAATGCCGGTTCATCTGACCCCATGAAATCAACTTTAGATACCGGGCCAAAAAATATGAAGTCTAACGCTTCTTTCTGAGCTTCTGAAAGGCTTTTAACTTTACTGCTATACGCATTGATTTTAATCTGCGCCTGTGTTTTAATGGAAATAAATACCAAGAAAACAATCATTATCCTGATTATATTTTTCATAGCCGATTACTTAACAACGAATACAATATTTACAAAAGAGGTTGTTTTGGCTGCGCCGATTACCTTATAGCGCATGGAACCGTTTGCCAGCACTTCGATAATCTGAACCACGGCTTTATCAAAATAGGTTACATAATAGTCGAGTTCAGAAACAGCCGGTACAAAAGGAATATTGGCTGTAGAACTGCTGCGCTGGTTGGCCGGAACATTGTTAAACTGGGCAACAAATTCATTGTAAAGATTTACCGTATATTCCTGCCCGATGGTTTCGGTGCTTAATAAGATCGAAGGCATGTAAAAAAACTTAGGCATAGCCGAACTCACTTGTTTTAATACACCATTGGCATCTGCTACTACGAGCTTATCGGTAACGGCGCCCGTATTTAATCCGGTTACCGCCATGGTATTGTTTTTACCGGTTTCTATGGTCAGGCCATTGGTACCGGTTGTAATTTTAGTTGCCTTTACCAGGTCGCCACCCAATTGAATGTTGTTATCTGTTTTGGTAAGGCCATTGTTGGCGGTTGTGTTATTAGCAAAAACGGTTTGGTTTACCCATACTGCATTTCCGGTATTATCGGTTGTTAAAACCTGGTTGTTGCCAGCATTCGCAATTTTATCAACTGTAACTGCTTTATCTCCTAATTTTGTATTGGTAACCGCTTTATCCTGAATTTTGGTTCCGGTAACGCTTCCATCTACAAGGGTTCTTGTACTGATGCTGTTATCGGCCATTAAACCTTCGGTAATTGATTTTGGCTTAATGCTCAGGCTCACTTCTTCCAACAGTGCTTTATTAACTGCCGGCGATACATTAATCACCTCGTTGCCACTAAGTTGTTTACCTTTGGCGGTTAGATCTACTGAAGTTAAATCTAAGGTTAACTCACCATTATTTATTTTTATAACCGGATTGGTTGCAGCTTCTTTTACCAAACCCAAAGTACTGCCGTTGCCGGCTGCTACATTATAAGCATACGGACTGGCTACTGTACCTGCGCCAGAAACGGTTGTATTGGTGCCATTTGCAAATTTCAATCCACCTAAAATATCATCTTTGTTTACACTTAACGTTCCGTTTGCATCGATGCTTAAACCGGTACCTGGCTTTACAGCTCCGGTAGAAGAACTTGTTGCATTGTTCACATCAACTTTAAAATCGGTGTTATTTCCGGTTGTTGTTGCCGTAACTTTGGTATTTGTTCCGTTAGACAGGCTGGTTGTTTTTTGTGCAGCCTGAATGGCGGCATCTTTAATTTCTACCTTATACTCGGTATTATTGGCATTACCTGCACTTGGTGCAGCCGTAACAACTGTTGAATTTCCGTTTACCACCGAACTTGTTTTCTGAGTGGCCGCCACCAGACCCGAAAGATCTACAGGCAAACTTTGCACGCCATTAACCGTGCTTACCAATTTATTATCAGTTAAAGCAAGGGCGTTGGAATTGATTATCGTTACCGCTTCTGAGGTACTGCCGTTTACGGTTGTGGTCAGATTATTACCAACCGATTTGTTCGCTACGCTTGTAGCTGGCACTAAGGTTGATTTATCTACCCAGCTGCCTTTGTTATTTGCCCCAACAACCATTACCTGACCAGCTGTTCCGCCTTTAATCTGGCTGGCATCCAGGTTCAGTTTTGTTTCATCTACATCAATGGTAAATTCTTTTAAAGCTGCACCGGCAGGTGTTCCTCCCAAAATAATTTTGTTGCTGTTTGCTTTAACATCTTTTCCGGTAACGGCATTTGCAGGCAAGGTTGTTGAAAAGGTTACAGCACCCGTAGCATCGGCGATTGCCAGTCTGCCATCGGCACCTGTACCTGCATCCAGTTTACCGGCGGTAATAGATTTATCTTTAATACTCAGCTTTGCATCGGCCAGTACAGAACCTGTTAATGCATTGCCGCCGTTTACCTGTATAATATTATCTGTTGTAAGGTCTTTTTTGCCGCTGATGTTTGCATTATCTACCGCAGGTGTTTTTGCAAGCCACACGCCATTTTCAAATGTTAATACCTGGTTGGCCAATGGTGCAACCTTGCTGATGGGTGTACCTTGCAGCTTTTCTACTTTTGTAGCATTTGCCGTACCGGTTACATCGCCTGCCAGGGTTATTTTTGATGCATCGGCCGAAACTGTATAGGTTGTTACATCGCCCGTGGTTGCCGTGCCAACGGTGGTGCCGGTACCAGCAGCAACGACCGTTGTTTTCTGCCCCGCTTGTATAGCCGCTTTCAAATCTACTGCCGCTCCGGTTGTATTGTTCACCGTGGTTGATAATAAAGTACCGTTTAAAGTATTACTTACGGTGGTGCTTCCAGCCATGGCATCTACAGTAGACCATTTCACATTTCCTGCTCCATCGTATCCCAAAACCAATTTATTGTTCCCTTCGGGTGCATTGATCTTAGCTGGTGTAATGGAGTTGTTCCGGATGCTTAATGCAGCATCTGCCAGTACCGAACCGGCCAGGGCATTTGCACCGTTTACCTGAACAATATTATCTGTTGTAATACCCTTTTTATCGGTCAGCGTTCCGGCAGAAACAGACTGGTAACTTACAGAGCCATCGCTGTTAACGGTTGCTACCTTACCCACATCTTTTCCATCTGCGACCAGCTTACCGGCAGTAACACTTTGGTTTTGAATTTTTTCTGTTGTTACGGCATTGTTTGCCAGTTTTTCTGTGGTAATTGCATTGTTTTTAACTTCTACCTTGTATTCGGTATTTTTAAGATTATTGGTACTCGCAACCTGGCTTACAGAAGTTGTAACTCCGTCTACCACACTTGAGCTAAACTGATTTTTAGTCACAAAAGCCGAAAGATCAATGGTATTGGCTACCTTTTGTTCGTTTGTATAGGTAAGGGTATTTTTATCTGCATCGTATACCAGGCTGGTAAGCGTTTCTTCTGTATTGATTAATTTTTTAATGGTTTTGTATAAATCACCTTCATTTGTAATGTTGGTAACCGCACTGCCGATTACATCAATATTTACTTTATCATTTTTTTCGTTGGTATAAGTATAGGTACCGTTTTTATTATCAACGAGTGTGGTAACCGTTTCATGCGCTTTTACAAGCTGATCGATGTTGATCGTTTGTGTTTTACCACTATTATCTAAATAGGTAAAGTTTGTACCATCGTAATAAACATTACCACCCGATGTTTTTACAATACTTTCAATAATCTGTCTTACGCGGTTGTCGTTGGCAATGGTTTGGAACTGATTAATTACATCAGCCGGCACATTGATTAAAGTAGCGGTACCATTTTCTGAAGTATAGGTATAGGTACCATTTTTATTATCAACCAATGTGGTTAGCGTTTCATGCGCTTTTACAAGCTGATCGATGTTGATCGTTTGTGTTTTACCACTATTATCTACATAGGTAAAGTTTGTACCATCGTAATAAACATTACCACCAGATGTTTTTACAATACTTTCAATGATCTGTCTTACGCGGTTGTCGTTGGCAATGGTTTGGAACTGATTAATTACATCAGCCGGCACATTGATTAAAGTAGCGGTA
>JASLGV010000105.1 GCA_030149995.1 Pedobacter sp. | reverse complement strand
AATTCCTTCTGTGATGTCGGTAATTAAAATTGGTGGTTCAAACTTATTTAATAAATACTATTTTACTTCTTTCGGTAATCCGGAGGCTGGTGCTATTTATTATATAGGTTTTACCTTTAATCCATAAAATTTTTAAACCATCTATGCGCCCGCCTGTTCATATGAACAGGCGGGCTTTTTTGTAAATTAAATAAGCTGCTTTTGTAAAATATTTGTATTATAGTACTTTCTAAAGCACCAAAGCTTTAGCAGAATGGCAATTTAATTTTTGAATATAAGGATGGAAGCGCAAAATGAAACTCCACAGGAGGTAGAACACCAGGAACCCGAAATACAACACTTAAACAACCCGGTAGATATATCAATAAAACCGATAGTAAAACAATACTTAGGTCAGGTAAAATCAGTAAAAAAAGAAGGCAACCGGTTTTATTTTTCTGATGGTGATGCCCGTGTAGAAGTTAGAGTGGTTAGTGATGATATTATCCGCGTTAGACTGGCACCACATGGGGTATTTTTAGATGAGTTTTCGTACGCTGTGGAAGCTGTAGATCAGAAAGTTTCTGTATTTAAAATGCAGGAGCACGAAGATCATTACGCCATCTCTACCCATTCCGTTACCTGCAAAATCAATAAGGCAGATTTTCATGTGTCTTTTTCTGATAACATTACCAACCTGGTTATGGTAGAAGAATTTAACTCCATGCACTGGGAAGAAAATATTGATTTTGGTGGTTATTACGTGTTTGCAACAATGAAATGCCACCCGGAAGAGAACTTTTTCGGACTGGGCGATAAATCGGGCAATTTTAATTTAAGAGGACGCCGCTTTGAAAACTGGAATACAGATGCCTATTCTTTTGGCTGGAACCAGGATCCTTTGTACAGAACCATTCCTTTTTATATCGGATTGCATAACCAGTCTGCTTATGGAATATTCTTCGATAATACCTTTAAATCTTATTTTGATTTTGGTGGAGAAGATGTGAGTAAAACCAGTTTCTGGTCTGATGGCGGCGAATTACAGTATTATTATATACATGGGCCACACATGATGGATGTGGTAAAACGGTATGCCAGCTTAACGGGTACGCATCCCATGCCTCCTAAATGGACGCTTGGGTATCAGCAATGCCGCTGGAGTTATTATCCCGAAACCAAGGTTAAAGAAATAGCCAAACAATTCAGAGACCGTAAAATACCATGCGATGCCATTTACCTCGATATCGATTACATGGATGGTTACCGGTGTTTTACCTGGAATAAAAAATATTTTCCAGATCCGAAACGGATGATTAAGGAGCTGGCCGCCGATGGTTTTAAAACCGTTGTGATGATCGATCCCGGAATTAAAGTAGATGATGATTACTGGGTATTTAAAGAAGGCAAGGAAAATGGTTATTTCTGCCGCCGCAGCGACGACTATTATATGGAAGGACATGTATGGCCGGGCCGTTGTCAGTTTCCGGATTTTACCAACCCAAAAGTGCGCAGCTGGTGGGGCGATTTATATAAAGAACTGGTAGAAATGGGGGTGGCCGGTTTCTGGAATGATATGAATGAACCTGCTGTATTTGGTTCAGGTACTTTTCCGAATGATGTACGCCACAATTACGATGGTTACCGGGGCTCGCACCGCAAAGCCCACAACATATACGGAATGCAGATGGTGCGTTCTACTTACGAAGGATTGAAAAAGTTAATGCGCAATAAAAGACCTTTTACCATTACACGTGCCGGTTACTCGGGCATGCAACGTTTTGCAAGTGTGTGGACAGGCGATAATATTGCTACCTGGGAGCATCTTAAAATAGGCAACATTCAATGCCAGCGTTTATCCATCTCCGGTGTTCCGTTTTGTGGAACAGATATTGGCGGCTTTAGCGGGGAGCCTGATGGCGAACTATTCAGCCGGTGGATTCAGCTGGGTACTTTCTCGCCTTTTATGCGGGCGCATTCTGCCGGCGATACCGCCGAGCGTGAGCCCTGGAGCTTTGGCGAGTTCTTTGAAGATATTAACCGTAAGTTTATAGAACTAAGATATCGGTTAATGCCGTATATGTATGCGGTTTTCTGGGAACATCACCGTTACGGATTCCCGATTTTACGGCCATTGGTGATGCTCGAACAGGAAAACATCAGCAACCATTTCCGCCAGGATGAATTTACCTATGGTGATAAATTGCTGATTTGCCCCGTGCTGGAGCAAGGTGCCATTTCCAGACAGGTATATTTACCAAAAGGCAACTGGTATAATTTCTGGACAAATGAAGTATTGACCGGAGAACACGAATATACCGTGGAAGCCAAGATAGACAGTATGCCAATCTTTGTAAGAGCAGGCTCGGTGATACCGGAATATCCGGTAATGCAGTATGTAGACGAAAAGGCGATTACAGAAGTATTGCTAAATATATATTACAGCGATTATGACGTAAACTCCTTTATGTACGAAGACCATGGAGATACCTTCGCCTTTGAACAGGATATTTACCTGGAAAAGAAATTTACCGTAAAAGGAGACGATCATACTTTAAAAGTAAATCAACTTGTTGAAGGGCTGTACACCCCGAATTATGAATTATATGCCTGCAACATTATGGGCTTAAAATTTCAGGTTAGAAAAATTGTAGTTGACAATAAGGAGTTGAGCGATTTCTATACAGACGATAAAAATTGCCTGCACTTTAAGTGTAATAAAAATTTCTCCGAAATACTGATTTCAGGCCAGTAAAATAGCTGAAAGGGTATCCGGGTGGAATTTGTTTGTTTTGCAGCATTCACTTTCTGTATCCGGGTACCCTTTTTTTAACAGTACTAACCACCATATTTTATGCCAACCGTAAAAAAAGTTACCAAAAAAGAAGTAACAGCTACGCCGATTAATAAGCAGGCCACTGTTTGGGTTTACAGTTTGTTTACCCAATTCGATGTTGATCTGTTTTTGCTTGGCAAGCACTTTCGTTTGTACGAAAAAATGGGTTCGCATATACTGGAGGTTGAAAATACCCATGGCGTATATTTTGCCGTCTGGGCACCCAATGCCATTAAGGTGAGTGTGGTGGGTAATTTTAATGCCTGGAACAGGAACAGTCATATTCTAAACCGCCGGTGGGATGCTTCGGGCATCTGGGAAGGTTTTATTCCGCATGTGAGCCAGGGTGAAGTATACAAATACTTTGTAAAGGGAGCTGATGAGTCTGAGTATGAAAAAGGCGATCCTTATGCCCGTAAATGGGAACACCCCCCGCAAACGGCCTCTATTGTTTGGGGTACCGATTACAATTGGAAAGATAAACGCTGGCTCCATAAAAGAGCCAAAATGAATGCACTGGATCAGCCTGTTTCTGTATACGAACTGCACCTGGGTTCGTGGAGGAGAGACCCTGCTGATCCCGAACGGGTACTTAATTGCAGGGAAATTGCGCCCGAACTGGTATCTTATGTAACCGAAATGGGATTTACACATGTAGAACTGATGCCTGTAATGGAGTATCCTTATTATCCAAGCTGGGGGTATCAGATTACAGGTTACTTTGCAGCCAGTTCGCGTTATGGAAGTCCGCAGGATCTGATGTTTCTGATTGATGCCTTACACGCAGCCGGAATAGCCGTGATCTTAGACTGGGTACCCTCGCATTTTCCGGGCGACAGACATGGTCTGTATGAATTTGACGGCACACATTTATATGAACATGCAGATATGCGCAAGGGTTTTCATCCCGATTGGAAATCGTATATTTTTAACTACGACCGGAATGAAATACGCTCCTTTCTGATTAGCAACGCCGTTTTCTGGCTGGATCAGTACCATGCAGACGGGCTGCGGGTTGATGCGGTAGCCTCGATGTTGTACTTTAATTTTTCGCGTGATGCGGCTACGGCAGCTACCAATCAATATGGCGGACCGGAGAATTTAGGTGCCATCCAGTTTTTAAAAGATCTGAACATTGCTGTTTATGGTAATTTTAAAGGCGTACAAACCATTGCTGAAGAAAGTAGTACCTATCCGGGTGTTACACATCCGGTTTATGCCGGCGGACTTGGCTTCGGTATGAAATGGATGATGGGCTGGATGAATGATACCCTGAAATACTTTAAAGTAGATCCCATCGGCCGTAAGTATCGCCATAATCAGCTTAGTTTTAGCATGACCTATGCTTTTACAGAAAACTTTATGCTTCCATTTTCGCATGATGAAGTGGTGCATGGCAAATCGCCTATGCTGTATAAGATGCCGGGAGATGACTGGCAGAAGTTTGCCAATTTAAGGGCACTTTATGCTTATATGTTTACACATCCGGGGGCTAAGCTGTTGTTTATGGGAAATGAATTTGCCGATACATCTGAGTGGAACTTTACAGAATCGCTTAACTGGCATTTGCTGCAATATGCTCCGCACAAGGGGATGCAGGAAACGGTAAAAGCACTGAATCACTTATACCGGAACGAACCTGCACTGTATGATTTTAACTTTAGCTATGAAGGTTTCGAATGGCTGGATGCAGACAATGCAAACGAGTCTGTATTCGTTTATATGCGTAAAGGCAAAAAGGCAAAAGATACACTGATTATTGCTTTGAATTTAACACCCGTTGTACGCCCTGATTACAAGATAGGTGTTCCCTTTAAAAATAACTGGGTAGAGATATTT
>JASLGV010000097.1 GCA_030149995.1 Pedobacter sp. | reverse complement strand
GTATTGAAAACCTGAAAGCTTCTGCCTACGACTTAAAAATGGGTGTACTGAGCAGCTTGCTAAAAGGTTATACCCTGGCTTCGTAAATTAACCGATAGCCCTGTCGAGGTGTACATAGCCCCCATCTACATGGATAAGCTGCCCGGTTGTATGACCAGATTTTTCAGACATCAGAAAAGCTACCGTATCGGCAATCTCTTCTACCTTGGTCATCCGGTTTTCAAATGGAATTTTGCGCGTAATACTTTGCAGTTTTTCTTCGGGTGCATCAAAAGTACTCAGCCAGGACTGATATAAAGGTGTCATGGCTTCAGCAACAATTACGGCATTTACACGAATCTTATAAGGTAAAAGCTCTACGGCCCATTCGCGCGTAAGGGCATTGCGGCCACCATTGGCAGCCGCATAGGCCGACGTTCCCCCCTGACCTGTTTCGGCTGTTTTACTACCAATATTCACAATGTTTCCACATGTTTTTTTCAATTCGGGTAAAACATGCTGTGCCATCAGGTAGTAGTGAACCAGGTTTTTATGAAGTGACTCTATAAAGCCTTCGTAACTTCCGTTTTCAAGGCCAACCCCATCGTTTACACCGGCATTGTTTACCAATCCGTCTATACGGCCAAAGCGTTCTACCACTTGTTCTACAACTGTTTTACAACTTTCGGGTTGTGTAAGCTCTGCCGTAATGTAGGCAGCCTTTAATCCCTGTGCTTCTATTTCCTGTACAATGGCAACGTTATCAGCCTCATTGCGGCCAATAATAACAGGGTGTGCCTGTTCTGCTGCCAGGGTTTTTGCAATGGCAGCACCAATACCCTTGGCGGCACCGGTAACAATAATTATTTTATTTTGTAGGTTAAGATCCATGTAATTGTTTTAGAGATTATAAAATTGACGGGCATTTTCAGAAAATACGGCCATACGGTCGGCTTCTGTATGTTTGTGCATGTACAGGCCAACCAAACTTTTCCATTCGCGGTAGTTACCTGCCAGTAAAACCACTGGCCAGTCGCTTCCAAACATTAAGCGTTTTGTACCGAAACAATCGAAAACAACATCCAGATAGTTGTAAATTTCCTTTTCATTCCAGTTTTTCCAGTCGGCCTCTGTTAGTAAGCCAGAAAGTTTACAGTACACATTGGGATTTTGTGCAATGATTTTGAGATCGTTGTGCCAGGCAACAATTTCGGCATTTTTAACCGCAGGCTTTGCACAGTGATCAATCACAAAAGACTGCTCAGGAAATTTTTCCGTTAGCTGAATGGCATCTTTAAGCTGCGATGGAAAAATCAGCAGATCGTAAGTATAGTTATACGCCTGTAACCGGGCAATTCCCTTGCAAAAACTGCTGCTGGTTAAAAAGCCGGCAGGTTCAGCCTGTGCAATGTGCCGCCAGCCTTTTATCAGATCGTATTGTTTAAAATAGTTCAGCCGGTCATCTAAATGTTTACCTTTCAGATCAATCCACCCCACCACGCCTTTTATATAGGGATGTTGCCGGGCAAGTCCTAATAAAAAGTGTGTTTCTTCTTCGTCCTGGGCTGCCTGCACGGCAATACATCCTTCTATTCCGTTTTCTTTGAGTTCGACATACAGGTTATCAGGTGTAAAATCCCGTCTGATTACAGACATTTCATCCGTAATCCAGGCATCTTTTACGGCATTATAATTCCAGAAGTGTACGTGTGAATCAATCATTGTAAGCTATTTTAGTTCAAAAATCTTATCCATCAGTATCCATTTGGCACCAGCTTCGGCCCATGGCAGTGCTTTTTGGTAGCGCCACATCAGGTGCTCCCAGTCGCATACTTTTTCATTGGAAGCATCTGCCCGGGCTTTTGCTTCAAAGCTAAAAGTGTCGTTTACCTCCATCAGCATAAACAGGCGATTCCCTGTTCTGAAGATTTCGAGTGTTTCAATGCCTGCACTTCGAATACTTTCCAATACCTCGGGCCATACAGCTTTATGGTGTTCTTCGTAAGTCCGGATACTTTCGGCATCATCTATAAGATCGAGTGCAAGGCTATATCTCTTCATTTTCTGCTCAGATTAATTTTTTATTGACCGTATGCTTTAACATGTTGTTTGCTGCTACCCAGCCCATCAATACCAAGTTCCACCACGTCGCCCGGTTTTAAATACCAGGGTTCAGGTTTCTGCCCCAGTCCTACGCCCGCAGGTGTACCTGTTGAAATCACATCGCCCGGAAGCAAGGTCATAAACTGACTTACATAATGAACAAGGAATGGTACATTAAAAATAAGATTGGAGGTATTTCCATCCTGCAAGGTTTTGCCGTTTACGGTTAACCAGAGTCTTAAATTATGTACATCGGCTATTTCATCTGCGGTTGCAATGAAAGGGCCGATAGGCGCAAAAGTATCACAGCTTTTTCCTTTTACCCATTGCCCGTTGCGCTCCAGCTGGAAAGCCCGTTCGCTATAGTCGTTATGCAAAACATAACCAGCAATGTGTTTGTGGGCATCTTCTTCAGTTACATAACTTGCTTTTTCGCCGATTACAATGGCCAGTTCAACTTCCCAATCTGTTTTTGTACTGTTTTTAGGTATAACCAGATCTTCATTTGGTCCCACAATGGCGGTTGTAGATTTGAAAAAAAGAATGGGCTCTACCGGAATGGCGGCATTGGTTTCGGCAGCATGATCTTTATAATTTAAACCGATACAAACAATTTTAGACGGACGGGCAAGCGGCGCCCCTAAACGAATTTCGCCCTCAACAGGTTTCAATGTACCGCTGTTTACGGCTTCTTTCAATCGCACTAAATTTTCTTTATCGGCAAAAAAAGCTTCATCATAATCATGAATCAATGCTGATGCATCATAATATACATTATTTACCAAAACACCAGGTTTTTCAGCTCCTGCAGCTCCGAATCTTATTAATTTCATTTTATATTATTTCGTGTAAGAATATACTTAATTATTTAATGTTGTAAAACCCCCATCAATCGGATAATCGCATCCGGTAATAAAAGCAGCTTCATCGCTGCATAAATATAAGGCAAGTGCGGCAATTTCTTCCGGTTTTCCCATACGTCCTATGGGTTGTGTTTTAGAGAGTTTCTCAAACATTTCGGGAATCTGATCTGCATAGTTTTTCTCTAAAAACCCATCTACGAAAGGTGTATGCACCCGTGCGGGTGATATGGAATTACAACGGATGTTTTCGCTTATATAATCTTTTGCCACACTCATGGTCATGGCTTTTACCGCACCTTTTGCCGTGCTGTAGGCAAAACGGTCTGGAATTCCCACCAATGCGGCGATGGATGCCATATTTATAATAACACCCCCGCCTGTTTCGCGTATTTTGGGAATGGCAGCAAATAAGCAGTTGTACACCCCCTTTACATTTACCTTCATTACCTGATCAAATGCCGGCTCTTCTGTGGTATCTGCTTTACCAACATGTGCAATACCCGCATTGTTTACCAGAATGTGTACCGGTCCAATCTGTTCAAATGTTTGCAGCACCGCTTGCTGATCGGCTACATTGCAGGCATAAGCATAGGCTTTGCCGCCCGAGCGCGCAATCTCTTCGACAGCCAGGGCTGCCTGTTCCTTGCTTAACTCAATAATATGCACTTCTGCTCCCTGGCTGGCAAGCAACACCGCAATTGCTTTGCCTATTCCGCTACCGCCGCCTGTTACAACGGCCTTTTTATTTTGTAATGAAAACATATTGAAATTGTATTATTTAAAATTAACCTATTACAAGCTTACGCCACGTTTCCAGGGGATAAAATCGTCTTGATTTAGCCGTACAGCTTTTGGAATTTCTTCACCGCTGGCTACCCGGATACAATACTCCAGAATATCTTCGCCCATTTGCTGGATATTTTTTTCACCACGGATAACCGGCCCCGTGTCAATGTCAATAATATCCGACATCCGCTTGGCGAGTGCAGAATTGGTGGCCACCTTAATGGTTGGACAAACCGGATTACCCGTTGGGGTGCCCAGTCCGGTGGTAAACAAAATCAAAGTTGCCCCCGCAGCGGCCTTTCCCGTTGTGGCTTCTACATCGTTTCCCGGGGTGCAAACCAAACTTAATCCCGGCTTGGTCGCCGCTTCGGTATAATCCAATACATCTACAACCGGCGAGGTACCAGCCTTTCGGGCAGCCCCAGCCGATTTAATGGCATCGGTAATCAAACCATCTTTGATGTTACCCGGCGATGGATTCATATAAAATCCAGATCCAACCTTGTGCGCCAGTTCATCATAAGCCGTCATCAAACGGATAAATTTTTCTGCCGTTGGTTTGTCTACAGAACGGTCGATCATTTCCTGCTCCACCCCGCAAAGTTCCGGGAACTCGGCCAGTAAAACGCGTGCGCCCAGGCCAACGAGCAAATCGGCGCAATGCCCCACGGCCGGATTGGCCGAAATACCGCTAAAGCCATCACTTCCTCCACATTTTACCCCTACGCACAATTTACTGAGCGGTGCTTCCCGCCGTTCTATCTGGTTAATTTCAATTAAACCTTTAAAGGTTTCTTTAATGGCTTCCTGAATAAGCTGCATTTCACTTTGTGCAGATTGCTGTTCGAAAATGAAAAGAGATTTATCAAAATTGGGATTACGGCTGTACAGGTCTTTTTTAAAATCCGCAACCTGCAAATGCTGGCATCCCAAACTTAAAAGGGTAACACCTGCCACATTCGGATGATCTGCATAAGCTGCCAGCAAGTGGCTCAATGTTTCAGAATCCTGACGTGTACCACCACATCCACCCTGATGGTTTAAGAACTTGATACCATCAATATTTTTAAAGGTGCGGAAAGCTTTCTGATCTGTTTGAGGTTCAAACGAAACATTTTCTATGTCTTCACCCTTGTTAAAAGCTTCTACCAGTTTATGGGTATATGCTTTATACTGATCGTCTACAGCATACCCCAGCTCGCCATATAAAGCTTCCTTAATGACGGAAAGATTTCTGTTTTCGCAAAAAACGGTGGGAATAAACAGCCAGTAATTTGCAGTACCGACTGCTCCGTTGCTGCGATGATATCCGCGAAACGTACGTTCACTAAACTTACTTACATCTGGTTTTTCCCAATGATAGTCGACCTGTCTGTAAGCAAATGGCTCAGCTGCATGTTTGGTATTATCGGTGGTCATCCGCGAACCTTTCTTAACCTGTACCTGTACTTTTCCCACCAGCACCCCGTACATAAATACCTCTTCATTCACGTCCATATCGTTCATAAAGATTTTATGCTTGGCCGGTATATCCTCTGTCAGTACATAATCCTTGCCTTCGAAATGAATGTTCTCCTGCTGGCTTAAATCGCTTAATGCAACCAGTACGTTATCGTGTTTGTTAATTTTTAAAACTTTATGATTCATTATGATACTTTTTCAGGTTTCCATGCCGATGTTGCGTAATAAAAGATCACCAGAAAACACACAAACGGAACAATATATCCATACTGGATGTGTTTGGTCAGATCTGAAATGTGGCCCAGTGCCAGGGGCAGAAAAGCACCGCCCACAATCGACATTACAATTAAAGAGGAGCCAATCTTAGTGTCTTTACCTAAATTGGTAATGCCCATCGAGAAAATGGTCGGGAACATAATAGACATAAAAAAGGCTACGCCAATTAAGGCATATACCCCGGTCACTCCGCTGCAAAAAATGGCTATTAACGTTAAAACCATGCTGATGGCCGCATAATACACCAGTAAACGGTTGGGCGCTACAAAACGCATAAAAAAGGTACCGGCAAAACGCCCGAGCATAAAAGCCAAACCGGCAGCACCGGCGTACCAGCCGCCCAGTTCTTTAATATTAATATCAGTAGTGCCTTCTATGTAACGAATCAGGAAGCTCAGAATACAAACCTGTGCACCCACATAAAAAAACTGTGCTATAATTGCCCAGCGCAGGTGTTTATGTTTTAATGCTTTGGCGATGCTCGAATGCTCATCTTCCTGCGCTGTTTCTTTTATATCAGGCAATTTTGTAAACAGAAACAGGATGGCCACCAATACAATGGCAATACCCAAAACCGTATAAGGTCCTTTTACGCTGGCTGCTTCTGCGGTTACATAGGCATTATACGCTTCTTTCGAAAGTGCATTTACCTGGGCTTCGGTATAATTGGTATCGGTTAGAATAAACTTTGCACCAATAAGGGGTGCCACAAATGCCGCTAACCCATTAAAAGACTGCGAAAAATTAAGACGCTGGGTAGCCGTTTCACGTGGTCCCAAAACCGTTACATAGGGGTTCGCCGCTGTTTCTAAAAAAGCAAGTCCGCAGGCAATTACAAATAAAGCCCCTAAAAAGTATCCATATACCTTGGTGTCTGCTGCGGGGATAAAAAGAAAAGAGCCAATGGCAAAAAATGCCAGTCCCAAAATAATCCCGCTCTTATATCCCCATCTCCGGGTTACATAACCTGCCGGAAGAGCCATTGCAAAATAAGCGATGAAGATGGAAAAATCGACCAGTGCCGACTCGAGATCTGTTAGTTTAAAAGCCCTTCTTAAATGTGGAATCAACACCGGATCCAGGTTATGAACAAAACCCCAGAAAAAGAATAAACTCGTTACTAAAATAAGCG
This sequence comes from Pedobacter sp., assembly GCA_030149995.1. Lineage (GTDB taxonomy): Bacteria > Bacteroidota > Bacteroidia > Sphingobacteriales > Sphingobacteriaceae > Pedobacter. Next base: position 2,432 of record JASLGV010000097.1, on the reverse strand, counting down.
GAAATAGATAATTACGCTGCCGGTTTTCTACCGTAAGTGGTTCAAATGTTTGATGTTGGCTCATTATGATGTTTTGGTTAGTCTACAGCCATACAAGTAAGGCATAATTTGAGATTAAAAAATATATGCTTTTATCCAATTATTAAGCGATATTGTACTTTATATACATTTATACTAAATTACATGCCCATAACGTTAATTTTTTAAGAAAAAATGAAACCGCAACTCTTAAAAGTTTCAACCAATGAGGCCCAGTCTTTCAGCGCACGCCGCGATCTTAGCCCCGGGGTTAACAACCGCTGGCACTACCACGCTGCGCTCGAACTGATTTACTTTAAAAAGGGCGAGGGCACACAGTTTATCGGCGACAGTATCCAGGATTTTAAAGAGGGAGATGTGGTGCTGGTTGGCAGCAACCTGCCGCATTACTGGCGCTTTAACGAAGCATATTTTGAGCAGGATGCCGGTGCAGACGTATTTGTGGTACACTTTGAACCCGATTTTCTGGGTCCGCATTTTTTAAACCTGCCAGAGAGTACGGATTTAAAACGGGTAATTGAACAATCTGCACGCGGTATACAGGTTACAGGAAAAAATGCAGCGCTACTGGCCGCTTTGATCTGTAAAATTGTGGAAACGACCGGCACACAAAAAATGCTCTACCTGCTTGAGGCCTTGTACAAAATTGGCCAGGATAAACAGATAAAATACCTCGCCTCGATGGGTTTCCAGTATAATTTTCAGGATGCCGAAAAAGACCGTATCCAGGCCATATATAATTATACCATCAGCAACTACAAAAACAAAATAGAATTAAAGGAGATTGCGGCTGTTGCCAGAATAAGCCCCAATACATTCTGCAAATTCTTTAAATCCAGAAGCCGGAAAACATACACCCAGTTTATTAACGAAATCCGGGTTGGACATGCCTGTAAACTGCTTATTGAAGATAAATTAAGTGTAAAGGAAATCTGCTTTGAAAGTGGCTTTTATAATTTTGCCAGCTTTCATAAATATTTTAAAGCTGTTACGGGTAAAAGTCCTTTAAAATACCAGCAGACTTTCTTATAGATTAAAAAGATTACAATGCTGTAATTTTTTGTATTTCACGGTATAATTTCTCTGTTGGCAAGCCCATTACATTGGTATAAGAACCTTCTATACGGGTTACCACTACAATGCCCCACCAATCCTGCACACCATAACTGCCTGCTTTATCGTAAGGTTGGTAGCGATCAATATAAAAGTCAATTTCCTCATGGGTAACCGGCTTGCAATAGACTTCTGTACGATCGTAGAATGAATGTATTTGATTGCCCTTAACCAGGGTTACACCGGTAAAAACTTCGTGTTTGGTACCAGAAAGCTTGCGGAGCATCTCCTGCGCATGTTCGCGGTTTTCGGGTTTACCTAAAATTTCGCCATTCAGGGCCACAATGGTGTCGGCTGTAATAACCAGGGCATCGTCTGACTTAAATGCTTTTGCTTTTTTCTCAGAAATATATAAGGCAATTTCTGCAGGTTCTAAATTTTCAGGGTAACTTTCATCTACATCTTTAAGTTCTGTTGTAAACTCGAAGCCCATTAATTTTAAAAGTTCCTGCCGGCGGGGCGATTTAGAAGCCAGTACAATCGGTGTATTGTTAAGCATATTATTTTACAGATAATTTTGTGCTAAAATAACAAAAGCGGCCTTAGCCGCTTTAATTATTATTCTTTTTTACAGAAATTAGTTTCTGCCCGGACCACCTCCGCCTCTTCCCTGGCGTTGGTTTTCTTCCTGCCATGTTTTGTAAGCAACTTTCTGTTCATCGGTTAAAACCGCATTTACTTTTTCATCTGTTGCTTTTCTGATGGCCAGAAATTTTTCACGCATAGCATCACGGTCACTTCCAGCTTCATCACGTGCTTTTAACGTTGCTTTGGTCTGATCTTCAAAAATTGTGGTGATTTTTGTTTTCTGATCTGCTGTTAACTTTAATTTTTCTGTTAATGCCTCAATTGTTTTTTTGGTTCTTTCTTCTGGCGAACCGCCACCACCTTGTTGTGCTTTTACATACCCGGTTAAGGCAATAAAAAATGCACAAATCATCATTACTTTTTTCATGTTTTATGGAGTTTATAGGTCTTAGAATACAAAGCCATTCAAAAGTTTAATCCCCTTGTCATTTTTTTAGAAAAAAAAGATGTTTCCAACTTCCAAAATATATAAACCCATCAACATATACACAGCTAATGTTGATTACAGAGTCAGAAACGGACGAATAAATGTTAATGCCTTTTAAAACAATTCATTAACAGCAAACGTCATTTAGTACATTTATTCCCGAAAAAATCAGCTCTTTAAAAGTAATACCGGCAAATCAGATTTAATGGTCAGCTTTCTTGATACACTTTGGTGCAGAAGCCCTTCAAAGAAACTGTATTCTTTG
>JASLGV010000090.1 GCA_030149995.1 Pedobacter sp. | reverse complement strand
CGCGCATCGGCTACCGTAACAAATCGGCTGGCAATCTTAGTCATTAAAATGGTTAACAGGGCAAACAAAAAGCGGCTGCCAATTAACACGGCGGTAATTAACAATCCGTAGCCAACGGCCGAAAGAATAGAGATCGATTCTGTTCGCAATGATTGTACAATTTCTGGCAAATCCAATCCAATAAGCATAAACACCAGACCGTTCATTACAAAAATCATACTTTCCCAAACGTTAAGTCCGCGAAGACGCGTACCACTTGAAAGGAACAGGTACCGCTTGGTAGAAAGATATAAACCTCCCGAAACCACTGCAATTACACCAGAACTTTCTACTTCTTCTGCCAGCAGATACATAAGATATGGTGCTACAATGGTTAATACGATATCGACATTTACATCTGAGGTTAGTACTTGATGAAGTTTGATAAAGATCCAGCCAATGGCCAATCCAATTGCAACACCGCCAATAATCATCCAGGCAAAGCTTATTAATGCTTGTCCCATAAAAAACTGCCCGGTTCCTACGGCAATCATCGCAAAGCGAAAAATAATCAGCGAGGAAGCATCATTCAACAAGCTTTCTCCTTCTAAAACCGCCGACATCCTTTTGGGAACTTTCACAAACTTCATAATGGCACCTGCACTTACGGCATCAGGTGGCGACACAATTCCGCCCAATAAAAAACCCAGTGCCAGTGAAAAGCCCGGAATAAAATAATTGGCTACAAAAGCGACGGAAAGGGCCGTAAAAAAGACCATTCCAAAAGCAAAACCCGTAACCACCCGTCGCCAGCGCCAAAGTTCTTTCCAGGAAATAGACCAGGCGGCTTCGTATAGTAACGGGGGCAAAAAGATGGTAAAAATCAGTTCGGGGGCAATATGAATAACCGGAATGCCCGGAATAAAGCTAATGGCCAGTCCGGCTACAACCAATAATACCGGATAAGCAACTTTTAATTTATTGGCCAATACGATCAGAAAAACAATAATCAGTATTAAGAACAGATAAAAAGGAAAAACCTGGTGCATAGATGAATGTTGAAGATGTTAAACGTTAGGCAAAATAAATTTAATTAATAAAATTGTACAATGCTGCCAATTTTCAAAATTACCTGTATTTATTTGAACCTGATTTCGTGTAAAGCTCAAAATCATTTCTTCTGAGGTGGCTTTTTTTAAGAAGACTGATTTAGATGTGACCATGCTTAATCATATCTCTAAACTTATCCGTACTTAGGGATTTAGGAAAAAAAATCATTGGCAAGGCATTTTAAAAATAAATAAGGCGGAAAAGATATTTATAATTATCTTTCAGTGTTAATCAGACACTAAGGGGTCTTTTAGATTAAAATTCAACTAACCAATATAAATCTAAAACCATGCAAAAAGTAAACCATTGGGCAGTATTTATCGTACTTCTTTTTTATTCAGGCTTCAGCTTTGCCCAACAAAACCTTATTCAGAACATCCGGAGCCGGGACATTTTAAGCTTAAATGGCAAATGGAACTACATAGTAGATCCTTACGAAAACGGATATTACGATTACCGGCACGAACCATTTGACCAGTCTGCTACTAAAACAGGCGGTTTCTTTGATGATAAACTACCTAAAAATAAATCAGATCTGGTGGAATACGATTTTGATCATTCGCCTTTAATTAATGTTCCGGGTGACTGGAATTCGCAATCAGAAAAACTGGAACTGTACGAAGGTACTGTTTGGTTAAGAAGAAAATTTGAGGTCAGACCAGTAAGCAATAAACGCTATTTTGTTTACTTTGGAGCTGTAAATTATGAAGCACACGTATATTTAAATGGTAAAAAACTGGGTGTTCATAAAGGTGGTTTTACACCCTTCCAGTTTGAAGTTACAGGCAAGCTAAAGGATGGCGCCAATTCACTTGTTTTAAAGGTAGATAATACACGTAAACAAGATGAAATTCCGACTGTTAATACAGATTGGTGGAACTATGGCGGGATTACACGTGATGTATTTTTGGCATCGCTTCCTAAAACATTCGTAGCCGATTATAAAATACAGCTGCCAAAAGATAAAAAACAGTTTATCGAAGGATATGTTCAGTTGTCTGATAGCACGGTTAACCAGAAAGTAAATATTTCCATTCCCGAGTTGAAGATCAATCGTGTAATAACAACCGATCAGTTTGGTAGGGCCGATGTAAAAATTGCCTGTAAGGATCTGGCATTATGGTCGCCTGAGAATCCAAAACTGTATCAGGTTACCATTGCAACCGATGAAGAAAAAGTAAATGATAAAATTGGTTTCAGAAGGATTGAAACAGCCGGAAATAACATTTTACTGAATGGAAAATCGATCTTCCTGCGTGGTATTTCCATTCACGATGAAAACCCATTGCTTGCCGGCAGGTTGCGCAGCGAAGGGGATATGCGGATGTTGCTGCAATGGGCCAAAGAATTAAATTGTAATTATGTTCGGTTGGCCCATTACCCGCACAACGAAGAAATGGTTCGGCTGGCAGATGAAATGGGACTGTTGGTTTGGGCTGAAGTTCCGGTTTACTGGACCATTTCCTGGACCAATCCGGCAACCTACGCAAATGCAAAACAACAATTAACCGATCTGATTGTACGTGATAAGAACCGGGCAAGTGTAATTGTATGGTCTATTGGTAACGAAACGCCTTTGAGTGAAGCACGCCATCAGTTTATGGGTAACCTGGCCACGGTAGCACGTTCGTTAGATGATACACGTTTGGTTGCTGCTGCCCTGGAAGTACACAGGGAAGGAGATACCATGATCTTAAATGACCCGCTTGGCGAAAAAATTGACTTGGTTAGCTTCAACGAGTACGCAGGCTGGTATTTTGGCGGCACGCCTAAAGAAATTTTGCGTTATAACTTTAACATCAAATACAACAAACCAGTGGTAATTACAGAGTTTGGAGGCGATGCGCTTGGTGGTTTTCATGCCGATGAGGATACCCGTTGGAGCGAAGAATATCAGGAAGCCCTGTACAAAAACCAGATTATCATGCTCAGCAAGATTGATGGCCTAAGAGGAATGACACCCTGGATCTTAGCCGATTTCAGATCGCCGCGCAGACAGCATCCCATTTATCAGAACTTCTGGAACCGAAAAGGACTGATGTCTGAAACCGGAAAGAAAAAGCTGGCGTTTCATGTTCTGAAAGCTTACTATGATCAAATGCAATTAAAATACAAATAGTTCTTTTAAGCGCAACAAAGTATTTTCTGTAAACAAAAAGAGCAGGAATCCTGCTCTTTTTGTTTATAAGGATACCTATTCTGAATTCTTCAATCACTTCAGATAATTAGGGTAAGATTTTGAGATCAGCTATAATTAGCTATGTAATTTTTTAAGCATGCCATTTCAGGGCTTATGGTTTCATAAAGATGCAGTTATGAGCATATTTGCGATCGCCAGGAGCGAATCAATTCTTTCGTTTTGGCCATTCCAACCGGTACTTTGCCCACTTCAGTATGTTAATGGCTTTCAGCCCGCTGTTCAAGTAATAGCTTTGTCTGTTCAATCAGTATAAAATCTGTAAATTAGATGCGCACATGGGTATAGATAAAAAATACGGGTTAGGCATTTTGGTATCTGGATTTATTGGAATCATATCCAGTGTTCCCCGTTATGTTTTAAATCCGAATCTGAATGATTCTTTATATTTGTTTGGTGCCAGCTTTCTTTTCTGTTTGATAAGCTGGATCATAAATTTCAACCTGCTCAATTTTAAATCTACCCAGCTAAATAGAAAACAGAAAACACTTCAACTTAGTGCAGGTAATATCCTGATTTCATTACTGGGATCGCTGGTAATGGCTTACTTACTTGCCCTAATGCTTTATAAACTAATTGATGAGCGGCCTTTATTAGACCGATATCAATCTTTTAACCAGCTTGCAATCTGGGCTTGTTTTCGTTTTTCGTTAATCAACGGATTTGTAATCGTTCTTAAATATACAATAGATACCAACGATGAAAAAAGAGACATTAAAATTGCCCACGAAAGACTGAAAAAAGAAAATATTACCGCACAATATGAGGCTTTGAAGCAGCAGTTAAATCCACATTTCCTGTTTAACTCGCTCAGCTCTTTGTCTTCAATGATTAAACAAAATCACGAGGCTTCTGCAGAGTTCGTAATCAGACTTTCTCACGTTTACCGTTACTTACTTAAGCACAACAAAGAAAATGTGGTTGCATTAGAGCAGGAAATGCAATTTATAGAGGCCTATCTTTTTTTGTTAGGAAGTCGCTTTGGCGAAAATTTAAAAGTTAGCATCAATATTTCACCCTC
>JASLGV010000083.1 GCA_030149995.1 Pedobacter sp. | reverse complement strand
AGCTTATTAAAGAAAATGCAAGCTTGCGGTAAGATCAAAAAAGATGGTAGAAAAATACATTTATTGAATAAGATTTTGTTGCCGCTTGCTTCAAAAGAAATGAAAACGGCAGGGGCCTTATTAGACTTAAAAAGTGTGTTTTTGCCTTATAAAGCGCGCTTCGATAAGGTAACAGTTATTTTAAACAGCACTTTGGAAGCAAAGCCTGCGCAAGCATGGGCAACGGTTGTTTCCATTGATAAAAAGAATAAATATGTGATAAGCAAAAGTTCTATTGTAGGGGAGCACCCGGTTTTGAAACTCAAAGATGGAAGTGCTTTGCCCGCAATCGTTGTTGCCAGAGATACCATTTTTGACCTGGTTTTACTCAAGGTGAATGGATTAAAGGATGCTATTACCTTAACAGACCACTCTAAATCTGTGCTAAATCGAGGTGATGAAGGTCGTTTCTTATATACACCGCTCTATACAGATAGTATGCGCATTGGCATATTGGGAAATTATGCTATCGATATTGCTGCATTTTCAAGAGGTATTTTTGAAGCTAAGTTTGCAGATATCAATACCAGCGTAAAAGTAACGTATTCGGCAGAGGCTTCTTCTACAGATGGTTTGCAAATCGGGGATAAAGTAGATTCCTTAAACGGACAGGCTATGAAATCGGGGAAACAGATTCTCCAGGCCATCTATGCACTCACGCCGGGTAATTTAGCCCTCTTTAAAGTAAACAGGGATGGTAAATCAATAGATGTAAGGGAGAGAATACAGCTGGCACCCAAGGCATATGGCAAGCATTTAGCAGATTCTTTTGAAGGAGGTCCGAGTTTGAGAAAGGATTCGTTTTCGGGTGTTTTTATACACGATAGCTGCGTAAGGCCAGAAGAGTGCGGGAGCCCTGTATTTGATATCAACGGTAACTTTGTGGGGATTAACATTGCCCGTTTAAGCAGGGTAAATACACTTGCTTTACCCTATCAGGTCGTTTATAAATTTATTAAAAATTCAGTTTTTTAAAGATACACTTGTAGAGGTGTTAATGATTAATATGTTTTAGTTTAGTAATGAGGCTGCCCGAAAGGGCAGCTTCTTTTATATACAAGCTTTCTTGCTGATTTAGTTAAGGGCAAAAAAAGCCAGCTCGTTGTGAGCCGGCTTCAGGATGTCGTTTTAAGATTATAAACTTGAATGTTTAAATGCCTTGAAATACAAAAGGTTTGGTTTCTACAAACTGCTTCGAAGTTTCTCCTGCATAAATTTGGTTTTTATCTAAAGCAAGCTTTTTTACTTTTGCATTTTTACTGAAGTCGAGTTTTTTCAGATCAACCCAAATGGCATTCGGACTCAGGGCATCTTCAAAATAGTACACCAGATTTTTCTGGTCCGAAACGGTTCTCCACCTGGTGGTCGATAAGTTTGGAAAACCTTCTGTAGAAATACCGTAAGGAACGGAACACTGTCTGATAACACTGAAAGCGCCAGCAACCGCAATTCTGGTATCGTCTGTTTGCGGAATGGCTTTGATGTAATAAGAAGCACGTACATATCTGTCTGCCGCTCTGTTTGTACCCGGAAGAAATATATTTCCAGGAATGCCTTTCCAATATTCGTTTATGGCAAGTTGCTCTTCAAATACCGGATCGTTGGTCATAACGGTGTACGAAGGGTCGTGATGGATCACTAATTTTCCGTTTATATATTCTAAAATGGCGTTATCGCCGGTTGCATCTGATATAGACAGGTGTACGGTTGTAAATTTGTCTGTTCCGGGGATGAAATCTGTAACCACCACAAACTCTTCTTTCTTAAACTGTTCTACTGCTTCGGCTACAGTCGCGAAATTATCAAGAGCATATTGTGCCCATAGGGAAACAGATAAGCCTTTTTTACTGTTCCCTTCTTTAGAAAACTGGGGGTATTTTGAACTTACCAGCCAAAGCAAATTGGCCACAAGTCCTTTTTCGTTCATGCCATCCGATACGGCAATATCCCAGGAACTGGTGGTCATGCTGCCATATCTGGAACTCCATTTTATTGTGTTTGTGCCGGTACTTCCGTTGCGCTCAATGCCTCTCGGAAACAGCCATAAGTTGGAGGGGATTGGTATGGTAAAATCCATACTCCTGGCTGTGAGAACGGTGTTGTTGGGGCCTTTGTAAACAACTCTTGTACAGGCGCCCATTTTCTTTGTTGCACCAAATAAAACAATAAGGGTTAAGGCAATTGCTGTTTGTAGAAATTTAGATTTTTTCATAATAAAATAAGGATGTTTTAAGTTAATAATCAAAATATCCGATGGTTACCACGATGATTTTGAGAAAAGTCGTCGGTATAAAACCCTTAATGACACCTGATTGTTCTTAAAAACATAAAATTTTACATTCATTATTTTCTAATTTCTAAATGGTTGCCTTTTAATCCCTTCGCTGTTATTCCATTCCTGTTGAATTTCCGTCAGATGATTACTGGCTGTTAAACTTTGCGATTGCTTCGGGGGTAGCAGGTGTAAAGAAATTTATCAGGTTGCCATCGGGATCTCTTATCAATAAGGATTGGTTTCCCCAGGGCATCAATGTTGGTGGCTGTACCACGCAATCTTTTAAGGCTGCGGGTAATTTTTCAAAATACTGCTTCACATCATCTACCATAAATTCAATAA
>JASLGV010000056.1 GCA_030149995.1 Pedobacter sp. | reverse complement strand
CTTAAATATAAGTTTAGGTGCCCGAAAAAAGCGTGTAGCATTTCGTAAAATGTTTAACATAATTTTTTTCAAGCAAGATAAATGGATTATGTTTAAAGATTATTCAGTCCTTATGCGTCTTAAATTTTTAATTTCTTTTTTAGTGCTGTGTATCGGTTCTTACCATACATATGCACAGCAATCAGGAGCTCCTGTTTTTCCAAAGGCAGAAAGAGAATTCCGCGCTGCCTGGGTAGCTACGGTTGCCAACATCAACTGGCCAAGCAAACCGGGTTTAAGTAGCAGACAACAGCAGGACGAAGCACTGGCTTTGCTTGATATGCTTAAAATGAACCATTTTAATGCCGTTATTTTTCAGATCAGACCACAGGCAGATGCTTTGTATAAAAGTGATCTGGAACCCTGGTCTTATTTCCTGACTGGTACGCAGGGCAAAGCACCCGATCCATATTACGATCCTTTAGAATTTTGGATTGATGCTGCACATGAGCGTGGCCTGGAATTGCATGTCTGGTTAAATCCATATCGTGCCCATCACATTTCGGGGGGCGAACCCGGCCCTGCTTCTGTTGTAAAAAAACATCCCGAGCTGGTTTATAAATTAAAGCAAGGTTACTGGTGGCTGGATCCATCAAAAAAAGGAACTCAGGACCTGTCTGCTGAAGTTGTAAAAGATATTGTAAAACGCTACGACATTGATGGTGTGCATTTCGACGATTATTTTTATCCTTATGAAGAATACAATGGGGGAGCTGATTTTCCCGATGATGCGAGTTATGCCGAATATCAGAAAAGCGGGGGTAAATTATCCAGGGGCGACTGGAGAAGGGATGCTGTAAATACCTTTGTTAAGAGGATTTATAAAACCATTAAGGCTGAAAAAAAATATGTAAAATTTGGGATCAGTCCTTTTGGGATCTGGCGCCCGGGTTATCCTGAATCTATTAAAGGCTTCGATCAGTACGAAAAACTCTATGCTGATGCCAGACTTTGGCTAAATGAAGGGTGGATAGATTATTTTATGCCGCAACTGTACTGGCAGGTAAACAACATTCCACAGAGCTTCCCGGTTTTATTGGGCTGGTGGCAATCTGAAAACACCAAACAACGGCATCTTTGGCCGGGCATGAACAGTGGTATTGGTGGGGGCGAAAAAAACAGCGATGAGATCATCAACCAGATTATGATAACCAGGGGCATTTTACCTAAAAGTCCGGGGGCAGCCCATTGGAGCATAGGTGCCTTAACCAAACATGAAAGTCTGCGCAACGATTTGTTAAAAGGGCCATATAAACAGGAAGCTTTGGTCCCTGCCTCTGCCTGGCTCGACGATCGTGCACCTGCCGAACCAAAAGTAGAACTCGAATCAAGAGCGGCCGACCTGTATATAAAATGGACCCCTAAAAAGGAAGAAGATGTTTTCAGGTATATGGTTTATACACAATATGGCGATCAATGGAGCTACGTAATCCTAAATTCCAAGAGCCGGTTTTTGCTGGTGCCCAGGGTAATAGCCGTCGGATCGGGTAAAGCAAGCGTTAAAAATGATCTTAAGAACATTGTTGTAACCGCCGTAGACAGAACAGGCAACGAAAGTAAAATGGAAATTTTACCTGTTACACCTTAAATATTATCGACAACATATTAAATTTAAGGTTATTTTAGCAGGCCAATCTGCATTTATCATTGCCTGAAAGTTTTCAGGCAGTTTTAATAAAAAGCAAAACTTAAATAACAAGCATGAATAATCCAATTGTAGAAAAGAAATCGAAACAAAATTACGCCGTTCCCTTAGTTACCATTACGCTCTTATTCTTTATGTGGGGGTTTATAACCTGCATGAATGATATTTTAATACCCTATTTAAAAGAGCTCTTCCAACTTACTTATGTTGGCTCGCTTATGGTTCAGTTTTGCTTTTTTGGAGCATACTTTATCGGCTCATTAATTTACTTTATCATCTCTTACACAAAAGGCGACCCGATTAATAAGGTTGGTTATAAGAAAGGTATTTTATTTGGAATTATCCTGGCCGCTGTTGGATGCGTATTGTTCTACCCGGCTGCAACGTATTCTGTTTACCCTTTATTTCTGGGTGCGCTATTTGTATTGGGCTTAGGTTTTACCGTATTACAGATTACAGCCAACGCATATGTATCTCTTTTAGGCCCGGAAGACAGCGCTTCAAGCCGGTTAAATTTAACCCAGGCGTTCAATGCATTTGGTACAACCATTGCACCGATCCTGGGCGGGCATTTAATTTTCGAATTGTTTTCTGAACCAGATGGCAGTTTCAGTGCTTCTGCAACCCGTATTCCATATTTAATCTTTGCCGGTATCTTACTCCTGGTTGCTTTGCTTATTTTTTATGTAAAGCTACCATCCTTTAAAGCCGAAGAAGATGAGAAAGTTAAAGGTTTCGGTGTTTTAAAGTTTATGCATCTGAAGCTGGGTATCGTGGCTATTTTCTGTTATGTAGGTGCAGAAGTTGCTGTTGGTAGTTTCATCATCAGTTTACTAAAAGAAATTAAAGGTTTTGATGAGGTAATTGGTAAAAACTATCTTTCTCTTTATTGGGGCGGTGCTATGATTGGTCGTTTTGTAGGCTCAATCTCGCTGAACCATACTTTAAGCCAGTCGAAGAAAATTATCTATATGCTTGGGGCAGGTATCGCAGTATTTGCGTTGATTTTCAGCATTGTGAACCTGAGTTTCTCCGAGATCAGTTTCTTCCTGGTTTTTATAGCCTTAAACTTTGTTGCATTTTTAATAGGCAGGTCTGCGCCGGCCAGAACACTGGCCATTTTCTCGGCTGTTAACGTTTTATTGCTGATTTCTGCTATGGTTAATCAGGGCGATGTGGCCATGTACAGCATCCTGGGCATTGGTATTTTTAACTCAATTATGTTCTCCAATATTTATACCCTTTCCATTGCTAAATTGGGAAGTTACACCAGTCAGGGTTCTTCTTTATTGGTAATGGCCATTTTAGGTGGCGCCATTATGCCGCTTATTCAGGCCGCAATTGCCGATAAAATTGGAGTACACCATTCGTTTGTATTGCCACTGGTATGTTATCTGTTTATTTTATATTTTGGTATCTATTGCGCCAAAAGGCTGAAAAATATTGAACAGGTAGGTCTGAGATCCGGACACTAAAATATACAGCAACCTTTAGGTTTGCTGCCCTCAAATCTTTAAAACGCATGTGCAATGTTTGATAATCCTTATTGAAAAAGGAAACATTGCACATGCTAATCAAATGGAGATGCAGAAAGAAACCTGCAAATCTGATTACAACAACGGTTCCTTTACACAATCAGTGAACTGAAAGAAACCTCCTTTTAGCTTAGTTATAAATGATGGCTACCATAAAAATGTGGTTAGACCTACACCATAAACAAGGTGGTGAAACCGGATGGATATGTCGCGGTAGCTGCTATAGCTAAATTGTCCTTTTGAGTCGATACTGCTGAGGTAATCTACCTTAAAATCGTGACTCGAATTATAGTAACTTAAATAACCTTTTATACCCAGATTTCTTCTGATTAGCTTTTGCAATCCGATTTCTGCCGACCAGCTTTGGGTACCCTGGGGTTTATATCTGAAATAAGGCAATTCTGTCCTGTTAAAAATATCTTCGAACTCGTCTTTCAGATGGATGATGATGTTGCCATTAGCACCAATGGAATGGCCAGCCATTACATTTGCGGTAACAAACCATTGTTTTGGAAGGGGAATGCTAAAGTGAGGGCCGATGTGGAAATATTTAATCCCGGCAGGCTGGGTATAGATATCGTCCGAAAGGATGAGAACATCCGGATCAGAATACTTAAAATGATCGTTGTGAATGGGAAAACTGGAAAAGGCAAACTGCCCGCCAAGACCAATGTGTTTATTAAAGAAATAAGCTCCGCTAAATCCGAAGTTAAAACCATGATCTGCATTTAAGGAACCCGAAGGGTTATTCAGATCGGTTGTAACGGCCCGGGCAAGCCCTAATTTTACCTCTATAAAACTGGGATTGCGGTCAATTGGAATTAAACGGTGTGCAATGGACTCCCTGTCGCCATTGTCGTGGTAAATTCTATCTGTTATTTTATATCCCAGTTCGGTCGATAAAATCCCGATCCCCGCACCGGCAAGTACATCAGAAATCCAGTGCCGGTTATTCATTTGCCGTCCAATAGCCGTTCCTGTCGCCATGGTATAAGCTGCTATTCCATATAAAGGATGCCGGTACTGACCGTATTCTTTATCCAGAAACGTCGCATTCATGAATGAATTGGCTGTATGCCCGGAGGGAAAGGAGTTTTTTGTACTGCCGTCTGGACGCTCAACAGGGATGGTTCCCTTCATTGTGTTTACGGCTAACCCCATAATGGCTGCAGAAAATAAATAGGAAACCGTAGCCCGCTGCATGGAATGTTTGCCTTTTACGCCGCTGAGGTTTAAAGCGTACACGGTTGCAGCCGGTGCATATTGGAGGTAATCGTCGAAATGATTGCGGAACGAAGGGATGTATCGGTTCCTGAACTTTCTGATTTCCTCTCTTTGGCCCCAGCTTATGGCACTGGCAGCAAAAAGAGTGGTAGGAGCAACATAGTATCGGGCAAAATTAGTTTCTGAAAAGTTTTTATGCTTGATGACAACACT
>JASLGV010000042.1 GCA_030149995.1 Pedobacter sp. | reverse complement strand
CCTGGCCGTACACTGGGCGTTGGAATATCTGAATGCAAATCCGGAGCTGCAAGCGACTTTAATTGATTTGCGAACCTTGCAGCCCTGGGATAAAGAAACGGTTCGGAAAGCCGTTAAACAAACCGGCAGGGTATTAATTCTGCACGAAGATACCTTAACGAATGGTTTTGGAGCAGAAATCTCAGCCTGGATAGGAGAACATTGTTTTCAGTACCTGGATGCACCGGTATTGCGCTGCGCCAGCCTGGATACAGCCATTCCGATGAGTAAGGTTCTGGAAGAAGATTTCCTGGCCAAATCCAGGTTAGCCGAAACCGTAGAGCGGTTATTAAAATATTAAATATATACATCTTAAATAAGCCTGAAAGGGTTTTGAGCAAACACAACAGCAATGAATAATTCAAAAATCCTGGGCAATATTGTAGATATCGGTCAGAAGAAAATCTACTACGGTGCAGTTGAAATTGAAAAGGACAAGATAAAATCCATTACCAGATTGGCCGAAGATGTTCAGGAAAATGCCGGTTATATTCTTCCCGGCTTTATCGATGCACATGTACATATTGAAAGCAGTATGCTGATCCCGGCAGAGTTCGCTGCCCTTGCCGTACTTCATGGAACGGTTTCGACGGTAAGCGATCCGCATGAGATTGCCAATGTATGCGGAATGGCTGGTGTTGAATTTATGATCGACAACGGCAAAACGGTTCCTTTTAAATTTAATTTCGGCGCTCCGAGCTGTGTACCGGCAACCATTTTCGAAACGGCCGGTGCAGAACTCAATCATGAAGATGTTCAGGAACTTCTTAAACGGCCCGAAATAAAATACCTGAGCGAAATGATGAATTTCCCCGGCGTATTAAACAAAGACAAGGAAGTTTTAAAGAAAATTGCTGCTGCGCACATGCTGGATAAACCCGTTGATGGGCATGCACCCGGTTTGAGGGGAGATGCCTTGCAACAATACATCGATGCCGGCATTTATACAGATCATGAATGTTTTACCGCAGAAGAAGCCCTCGACAAATTACAACGCGGAATGAAAGTGTTGATACGTGAAGGAAGTGCGGCCAAGAACTTTGATGCTTTGATCGGTTTAATGAACGACTGGTGGGAAAATATGATGTTGTGCAGCGATGATAAACATCCCGACAGCCTGGAGGAAGGTCACATCAACCAGCTTTGTGCCCGTGCTGTAGCCTCAGGTGTTGACGTTTTCAAAGTGCTGCAAGCGGCTTGTATAAATCCGGTGCTGCATTATAAACTGGATGTTGGCCTGTTGAAGGCCGGCGATCCGGCCGATTTTATTGTTGCTGAAGATTTGCAGAATTTTAAAATTAAACAAACCTATATAGATGGCCAGTTGCTTGCCGAAAATGGTAAAATTGTTGGGAAATGGTTGGCCAAAGGCGATCATAAAACTTTTGTCAATCAGTTTTCATGCAGCTTAAAACAGGTTGAAGATTTCTTTCAGCCACACCATCAGCAAACTGAAATACCTGTAATTGAAGCACTGGATGGACAATTAATAACCAACCGTTTGGCGTACAAACCAACCGTTATCAACAACAACATTGTGAGTGATACAACAAATGATGTACTAAAAATGGTGGTGGTGAACCGTTACTTCCACGCCCCTGTTGCCATTGCTTTTGTAAAGAATTTCGGACTTAAAAAAGGTGCCATTGCCTCGAGCGTTGCGCACGATAGCCACAACATTATAGCCGTTGGTGCAGACGATCAAAGTATCTGCGATGCAGTGAACCGTGTAATTGAAAAAACAGGTGGAATTGTTGCCTTAGGCGATGGGAAAGAAGAAATACTGGCGCTACCGGTTGCCGGTTTAATGAGCAACCTGGACGGACATGAAGTTGCGGCAAAATATACGTCTATTGACCGCTTTGCCAAAGCATTGGGTTCAACACTCGAATCACCTTTCATGACGCTTTCTTTTATGGCCTTACTGGTTATTCCACATTTAAAATTAAGCGACAAGGGTCTGTTTGACGGCGATACATTTAAGTTTATTTAATCGTGTAAACGCCTGTGTAAAGATTAATCGATTAAAAATACTTCGGCCAGCGGATTAAACAGATAAATCCGCTGATCGTCCAGGCAAACGCAGCGATAACGCTTCCGGATTCGTTCGCCCCTGGTAAAACGCCTCCCATCTTTGATTTTAAAATTGGCATGTAAAGGCAATTGCTCCAGGTGCAGGCCACTGGTATCGGCTGCATCGTATTTTTTCAGTGCCCTGGATAAATGCAGATCTGAACAACTGGAAGCCGCCGGATTAGACATGTAATTATTAATTGCCCGGTGCACATCTTCGGGGAAAATTTTCATATCAAAGAAAGGTACCATCATTCTTTTGAAATTATTTTTCCATTCGCTGCCATGAGGTTTTACTTTATTTTTAAAATCGTTCCAGGTTAGCAGGTGTGCAAACTCATGCACCGTTGTAATCAGAAAAGCATAGCGGTTCAGATTAAAATTAACAGAAATCCGGTGCCCTTTACCCCCGTATGGATGGCGGTAATCGCCCAGCTTGGTCGAACGGGTTTTCGAAATCTTAAACTCACATTGAAAATAATCAATCCACTTAGCAATGAGCGGGGCTGCCTCAGCAGGTATATACTGCGCCAGAACTTTAACTTTCTCCACCATGCTAAGATAGTAATTATCAAAAGATTTAAAGGCTGTAAAACGCCCCTTTATATCATCTAAAAGCCAAAATTTATTAATTATCTACATAGATAAAATCTATTCTTCTGTTGGGAACATAGAAGCCATGGCCATTTTAATCTCTCCGAAAGTATAATCATCGCCTAAAAAATCCTTAACAACTTTCATCTGCTTTGTTTCGAGTTGTTCTACGGCGCTGATAATATTTTTCAACTTATTAGCTCGTACAAAAGACCGCACATCCAGTTGCTGGGTAGAAACATAATAAGCCAGATGTCCCTCAATGGTATTTACTGATAGTCCACGCTCTTTTGCAATTTCAGCAATTGTTTTATCCTGATTATAGAGTTCGAGTGTAACCGCTTTGGTATCGGCTTTGGGTTCCTTTTTCTTTTTTTCTACAGGCGTTTTCACTTTCAGTGTCTGGCCTTTAAGCTGGATGGCTTCCTGAAGTCGGCGGGTACGTTCGGTTTCGTCAAACAACAAATCGGTATCTGATTTATTAAATTCCTTTCCTTCAATAATGGCACCCAGCAGTGCTTTTCCCTTGTGCATCCGCTTAAGCTGTTCGTAAATTACAATTTCAAGCTCAAGAAGTTCTGTTAAATAGGTCTTGATCTGCTTTTCTTCTTTAACCTGCTCAATATGAGAAAGCATCCGGTTTGATACTTCCTTTAATAAAGGGCTGAAATAATTCAAAGCCGCTTCAACCCTTTTTAAAACATTTACCAGTGTATGGGTATCTTGTGCAATAAAAAGCCTTTTAAGCTGGTTAATAAAAGTATCGGCGGTTGCTGTAAGGGCTAAGAAATCTGCAAAAAGTGTGGTGGTCCAGGTTTCGTGCTTTTGCTTTGCCGATTTCTGTTCACTTTTATCAAAGGTTTGTACATGCTCTTTCAGGTAATAGCGGGCAATGTTCAGATCAAAAGCCGATAAGAGGTAATCTTTTATAAACAGAAAACTATCGGCTCCAATCTGCTCGGTAAGCAATTCTGACGGCTGCTTACTTTTGGAAAAATAATGAATGTTCTGATCCTGTTGCAGGCCACTATCGCGCAGGTGCGAGGTTAACACCAACCCGTTTAACGAGCGTAAACGGGATAAGGCCACATAAGCTTGTCCCGGAGCAAAAGCATCGCCCACATCAATAATTGCTTTGTCAAAGGTAAGTCCCTGGCTTTTGTGTACCGTTATGGCCCAGGCCAGTTTAATGGGATATTGAATAAAGGAACCCGCAACATGCTCTTCAATTTCGTTGGTGGCTTCGTTCAATTTGTATTTCACATTTTCCCAGGTGTAAGGAGAAATGGAAATAACCTGCTTTTCTTCCGGCAACATCACTTCAATAAGATCTTTTTCTATGTGGTGAATAACACCGATCTTACCATTATAATAACGTTTTTCAAAACTCAGGTCATTTTTAATGAACATAATTTGTGCTCCAACCTTCAGTTCCAGATTTTTATCTGCCGGATAAGCATATTCGTTAAATTCTCCCTGTAACTTTGCCGCAAAAAAATAAGATTTTCCTTTTAGTAAATTTAACCGTTCCCGGTTAATCCCGTCGGCCTTGTTGTTGTGGGTGGTTAAGGTAATGTAATTCTCATCTGCAGCGGGTTTAAAATCATTTTTATAATGCTGCTTTAGCAACTGCATATCTGCAGCAGTGATCTTATTGTTACGCAGGTTATTGAGCAAACCAATAAATGTATCGTCGGCCTGCCTGTAAATTTTATCCAGCTCAATGTATACCGGGGGGTTATTTTGTAATGCCAGGGCATCAAAAAAATAAATGCTTTTATAAAATTTGGCCATTACCTGCCATTCGTCGTTTTTTACAACGGGTGGTAACTGGTGCAAATCTCCGATAAACAACAACTGCACACCACCAAAAGGCTGGTTGCGGTTTCGCCTCACATAGCGTAAGGCAAAATCAATGGCATCGAGCATATCGGCACGCAACATACTCACCTCATCAATAACCAACAGCTCCAGCTCCTGCAGCATCCGCCGCTTATTACCCTGCATATTCAAATGCTTAACCAGGGTTTTGGGTGTATTAAAATTAAAGCGGATGTTTCCATCTACCGCGGTAGCCGCTGCATCGGGAAAAAATGCGCCAAAAGGAAGCTGAAAAAGGGAGTGTATGGTAGTCCCCGCAGCATTAATAGCCGCAATACCCGTTGGAGCAGCGATTAAAACTTTTTTATGGGTAAGCTGGATCAGTTTACGCAAAAACGTGGTTTTTCCGGTTCCCGCCTTACCTGTTAAAAAAACATGTTTAGATGTATAATTTATAAACTTGGCAGCAAGTTCGGCCGGTAAAGTGGTTTCTTCTAAGTTAGACATCCGAAATATTTTATATGTTTAAGGCGGTGGGAATATTAAAAATAAAGATTAAAAGGCAAAAATAGAAATAAATCGGTACTCTGAGGCTTCAGTCCTGCGCATGTTGCACCCCGGGTGCAAGTATTCTTTTCATCTTCTAAAAGATGCCGAAATAAAACAATACCAGCATCTAACCATTAATCATTCAGCTTTTTATTATCTTTGCAGCCTCATGAAGCAAAAAAACAGTCTTTCTTTTTCAACAAGATTTCTTTAACGCTTCTCCCCTGTCTTTAAATTTCAATTTTATTATGCTTAACCCCGAAATAGAAAAACGTAAAACCTTTGCCATTATTAGTCACCCCGATGCGGGTAAAACCACGCTTACAGAAAAATTTCTGCTTTTTGGTGGTGCCATTAATACGGCTGGCGCGGTAAAACGTAACAAAGCAAACCAAAGCAATACTTCCGACTTTATGGAGATTGAGAAGCAACGTGGTATCTCCGTAGCAACCTCGGTAATGGGCTTTGAATACTGCGGTAAACGGATTAATATTTTGGATACACCGGGACACAAGGATTTTGTTGAAGACACCTACAGAACTTTATCGGCGGTAGACAGTGTAATTCTGGTTGTAGATTGTGTAAAAGGTGTAGAGGAACAAACGGAAAAACTGATGTCGGTTTGCCGGATGCGCAACACACCTGTAATTATTTTTGTCAATAAAATGGATCGCGAAGGTAAGGAAGCCTTTGATCTGCTGGATGAAATAGAAGAAAAACTAAACATTAGTTTATGTCCGCAAAGTTGGCCAATCGGGCAGGGACATACCTTTAAAGGTGTTTACAGCATTTACCACAATCAGTTAAATTTATTCCATTCGGATAAAACAAAAGTAACCGACTCGGTGGTAAAAGTTAACGATCTGGCCGATGAGGCTTTGAAAGCTTATCTTAAAGAAAAAGAAATAAAAACGCTGCAAGACGAAACCGAGCTGGTAAACGGGGTATATGGCGATTTAGACGTTTCTCTATATAAAGAAGGTTTGCTGGCACCGGTATTTTTCGGATCGGCCATTAATAACTTCGGTATAAAAGAGATTTTGGATACGTTTATTGAAATCGCACCAAGCCCTAAACACCGCGAGGCAGAAGAAAGAGATGTATTGGTTGAAGAGAAAAACTTTAGTGGTTTTGTATTTAAAATACATGCCAACTTAGACCCTAAACACCGCGATAGAATTGCTTTCTTACGTATCTGTTCAGGTAAATTTGAGCGTAATAAATTCTACTACCACACCCGTCAGGATAAGAAGTTAAAGTTCTCCAATCCGATGGATTTTATGGCCAACGAGAAGAATTTATTGGAAGAAGCCTGGCCTGGTGATGTGGTTGGTTTATATGACAGTGGAAACTTTAAAATTGGCGATACCTTAACCGAAGGTGAAAAATTGCAGTTTAAAGGTATTCCGAGTTTCTCGCCTTCTATCTTTAAAGAGGTGGAAAATTTAGATCCCATGCGTACCAAACAGCTGGAAAAAGGAATTAATCAGTTAACAGACGAAGGGGTGGCGCAGTTATTTGTCATGCAACCCGGTAACCGCAAGGTAATTGGTGCCGTTGGTGAATTACAGTTTGAAGTAATTAATTTCCGTTTAGAGCACGAATATGGTGCTAAATGTCGTTTCCGTACGCTGAGTTATAGCCGTTCGAGCTGGGTAAACTCGACCGATAAAAAGAAATTAGATGAGTTTGTAAAGCGCAAGCAACAACATATCGGATTGGATAAAGAAGACAACCCGGTTTACCTGGCTGATAACGATTACATGATTAATTTAACCAAGCAGGATTACCCGGATATTGATTTTTATAAAACAAGTGAGTTTAAGTAAAAACATTAAAAACTCGCAGGTTTAAACCTGCGAGTTTTTTTATGTAATAACTTTATCAGATTTCACTTCATAAAAACAGATGGTTTGGTTTTTATTAAAGCCTGTTCTTGTTAGTCTGGATTTGCAATCCGGACTCTTGAGCTTAGGATTTCTAATCCTAATTAACAACTTACCAAACAAATGTATTTTCAGTTACAATATTTAATCATGGCTTTCAAATACAAAGTAACCGATCAAAATGAGCTTTATTTTATAACCATTACAGTGATAAGTTGGATTGATGTAGGCTTTCCGATATTATTAGAAACTTTAAAAAATTCACATCAAAACGTGTTATATCTACAATTAACGAAAAGAGCATGGTTATTAGATAAATTTTCATTTGCTGCCAAAACACACAGCAAAAGTGATGAATATAAATTTTGGCAAGATGGATTTCATCCGATAATATTGTATTCGAATGAATTTAATAGTTGCGGAGTCCGAACATTATATTAATAGTTCCGCAATAAATTATTCTGGCGGTTTGGATATTTTAGACGTTGTATTATTGTAGTTTGATACTGAAATGTATTATTTGAGGTTTAACAATCCGTTTAATAAGGATTTAAATCCTTGGCTCATTAGACGGGATTGCAAATCACGTCTAACTGATTCAGGTAATTCATTAAGAAAATGTATTGTCGCTCAATTCTCTGGTAAAAAGCAGAATTATTTTCCCACCAGTTTAATCAATTGGAACAAATTTTGAATATTTACTGCATGCAAAAGCCTCAGCGTTACAAATTAAATACAACATCTTTCGACTATTATTGGAAAGATGGGATTGGCCGCAACTTGTTAAAAAAGCTGAATAAAACTTTAGACCTTGCCAAGGCAGACGAATTTATTCCTTATTTATTTGAATACGACCAGCTGGCAGATGAATTAGTTCATCAACTACATCAGAAAATCGGTTTTGTAAAGGCACAGCAACTTGTTGAAGATTTCATCGCTCAGCGCCCCATTCCAAATAAAGAACACGAACAACACTTAAAGAATTTCTTTGACGGAATTACTGTTGCACCAGAATGGTTAGACAGAACGCTTATACAAAAAGGCCTGGAGTTTAGCCAGCGTTCGGCCATTTCGGGATTGGTTGTACTCAGAGATTACTGCTTAATGGGCGGTTACGAATCTGCAGCCATCAACAAACCTTTGATCTACACAGGAGCCCTTAAAAAAGGGGCTGCTAAACGATTAACGGAAACCACCGTTTTTTGGGTAGATCTGACCAAAGATGAAGGATTAGAAGTTGGAAATCCTGGTTTCAATGCTGTAATCAAAACCCGGTTAATCCATGCTTTTTCAAGGGTTAACATCTTAAAATCTACCGACTGGGAAACCCAAAAGTGGGGAATCCCTTTAAATACCTGGGATATGCTGGCAACGAACTTAGGTTTTTCGCTGGTTTATATGATTGGCCTGAAAAGAATGGGTATTGTAGCCGATGTGCAAGAAGTTAAAGGTATTTTTCATTTATGGAAATATGTGGGCTTTTTGCTGGGTATTCCCCTTCATCTTTTACCAGATACTGAAGAAGAGGCCATTGAAGCCCTTTACTACTGGACCATGACACAGGCTGAAGGAGATGCAGATACTTTATTGCTTGCCAAAGCCTTACAAGAGGAACCAGTACACGCCTTTTATCCAAAATCAAAAATTGGCCGGAAATTTATGAGAGAAGTACATTTATACTATAACCATTTTCTATTAGGCGATTACTCATGTGATTTATTGGGGCTGGATAAGACCACTATCGGCAACTTGGCGGCCTTATCTGTTCTAATGAATAAAAGACAGGCAAAAGGCTTACAGAAAGGACAGAACAGACTAAAAGCCATTCAAAAAGGAAGAGCAGCGCACGAACGGGTAAAACAAATTTACCTGGAGTTTAATTCGAAATAGGCTAACAAAAACAAAGCCTCTTCAATTTACTCTGAAGAGGCTTTATGTTAACTTTGTCCCGAAATAAATCAGGCCGGCAGAGCAGATGTTATTCTGAAATATTCAACCACACCTGTTTTATCTACTTTATTATTTCCTTTCTTATCTACACTATGAGCCACGTTTTTTATGGTGAGGTATTTAACACCATCGCCCGGTGCTTCGAAAACAATCATTTCTGCATACGTAGTAAAAAGATCACTTTCTTGCGGAGCAGGCTTTAGCACTTCGAAATTTCCATTGATTAATTTTTGTACAAAACCCTCCTTATCTTCAATAAAGTCCAATCTGGTTTCCAGTTCTTTTTCATGCATCCAGGTATCGGTCAGTTCTGAAAAAGGTTTGCTTGCTTTTCCGCTTAAAGCCAGAATTGCAGGTATGCCAACAATCATTACAGCTTCTATAAGCCAGACTATCCATAAAAACCCACCAGAAACGGGCGATTTTTTAATGCTAAAGGTCCCGACTTCATTGAGGCTTATCACAGCGTCAAATAACAACTTTGGATGCGTAAAAATATACCAGAAGCCATTCAGGTTAAAAGATGATTTAACCCAGGTACCTCCGCCCATATTACCTGTAGCCTCGTACATCAGGGAAACAAACAAAGCCCATTGGGCATACAGGGCTAACAGTCCGCAAAAAACCGATAAAATAAATGCATATTTTGTATTCCTGATTTTACCAATTCCTAAAGCAAAATCAAGCGATACTAAAATTCCAATCCCCAGGCCAATCGTAATAAAGGCATTGAGGTAAATAAAGGGAATAAACCATTGCAAAGCGATGTAAACCACACTTAAGAGGAGGGTTAAGATGATGCCGGTTACAATAGACAAAACAACACCTTTTCCAGGTATTATTCCAGAGGGACGGTAATAAAAATTTTCCATGTTTTTCAATCTGATTTTAGGTATGGAAAAAATAGAAAAAAAAATCAAAACAAAAAACCCCGAAATCAATTCCGGGGTTTTTTCGTTATTTTAAATTACTTAAGGCCGTCTTAATTCTTGGCAGCATATCTTTGATATCCTGCAAGGTACAGGCACCAACCGAAGCCCTGAACCAAGGCATACTGTCTTCATTTCCAAAAGCAGAAAATGGCACCAGGGCTGCGCCAGCTTCTTTAATCAGATAAAAGTTAACATCGGCACTGTTGTTTAAAACTTGTCCATCAGGAGTTGTTTTACCAATGTAATCTATTTTAATGGTCAGGTAAATAGCGCCCATTGGTGCAATAGCCTGTACATTAAAACCTGCTGCTTTCAGTTCGTTAAAACCATTGTAAAGTGCGTTCAGACTATCCTGAATCTGCGCTTTAAAGCTGGTTAAAAAAGTATCTACCTGTGTTTTATCAGCAAAATATTTAGACATGGCTACCTGCTCCGCTTTTGGTGCCCAGGCGCCCATATGTCCAACCAGGGCTTTCATTTTATCTACAATATGTGCTGGTCCAAAACCCCATCCAACGCGTACACCTGTTGCGGCCAGGCATTTTGAACTGCCATCAATAAAAATGGTATAATCTTTAATTGCAGGGCGTAAAGTAACCGGATTTACATGTTCCTTGCCAAATGTCAGCAAAGAATAAATCTGATCGTACATTAAATATAATGGCTTTTCGTCTGCACTTCGTGAAGCGTTTTCTTCCAGTACAGCATCGCAGATTTCTGCCAGCTGACCGGCATCAAACATGGTACCTGTTGGATTTAACGGCGAGCAGAGTGCCAGTAAAGTTGCACCTTTTAAAGAAGGTTTTAACTGGGCGGCCGTTGGCATAAAGTTATTGGCTGCATCCGTTTCTACGGCAACAGCTTCTGCCGAAGTTAAATGGCAATAGTGGTTGTTATTCCATGACGGAGCAGGAAATACAACTTTATCTCCCGGATCAATCAGGGCCAGATAAGTAGCATAAATCAAAGGACGTGAGCCACCCGAAATTAAAATGCTACCCGTTGAGTAATCCAATCCGAACCTGTCTTTTAACAATTCAGAAACCGTTTCTCTTAATGGCAGAATACCATCGGCAGGCGGATAATTGGTTTGATTCTGATTGTATGCGTCTACAATTCCGGCTTTTAATTCGCCCGGAATCGGGTAGATATTTGCATCAAAATCTCCAATAGTTAAGTTTGCGATAGAGGCACCTTTACGCTTCATCTCGTTCACTTCATTACCGATTTTTATGATTTCTGAACCGATTAAAGAACCGGCTAATGCTGAAACTTTCATATTATGCTGTTAAATTTTCTATTGCTTTGTTAACCTTTTCGAAACCAAACTGTACCAATACCTGTTGCATAGCAGCCGATATTTCTTCATTACAAAGGTTGCCGATGCTGCCCTCGTGTGTATGATGTATTTGGTTCGATGGTGCAAAAGTACCATTTTCTATTTGCTCACCAACTATTTTATATGCTTCTCTGAAAGGAACTCCCTGTAGAGCCAGGTCGTTAACTACTTCTACACTAAATAAATAATCGTATTTTTTATCCTTTAAAATATCATCCTTGATGGTGATGTTCTGAAACATAAAGGTGGCTATTTCGAGGCATTCGTTTAAAGAAGTAATGGCTGGAAAAAGATTCTCTTTCAGCAATTGTAAATCGCGGTGATATCCCGAAGGCAGGTTGGTAATCATCATGGCAATTTCATTTGGCAATGCCTGAATTTTATTGCAACGCGAACGGATGAGCTCAAAAACATCGGGATTTTTCTTGTGGGGCATAATGCTGCTGCCCGTAGTAAGCTCTGCCGGGAAACTGATAAATCCGAAATTCTGATTGATAAACAAACAAACATCCATGGCCATTTTAGCCAGTGTAGCGGCAACTGCCGACATGGCCTGGGCCAGAATTCTTTCTGTTTTACCCCTGCCCATCTGGGCGTAAACCACATTGTAATTTAAACTTTCAAACCCCAGCAACTCGGTTGTTAATGTTCTGTTTAACGGGAACGACGATCCGTATCCGGCAGCTGAACCCAATGGATTTTTGTTGGTAATTTTCCAGGCGGCCAGCATCAGTTCAAGATCATCGGCCAGGCTTTCTGCATATGCACCAAACCACAATCCAAAGGAGGAGGGCATGGCAATTTGCAAATGCGTATAACCCGGCAGCAATTTATCTTTATGTGTATTGCTAAGCTTAATCAGCTCGTTAAACAACGTGGAAGTTTGCCCAACCATGTCTTCAATACAGGCTCTGAAAAATAATTTTAAATCGACCAGTACCTGGTCGTTACGAGAACGGCCGCTGTGTATCTTCTTGCCAGCCTCGCCAATGCGTTGGGTAAGCAACCACTCTACCTGCGAGTGTACATCTTCTACACTGTCTTCGATGGTGAAATTTCCCGATTCAATCTCCGCGTAAATATTTTTAAGCTCCTTTTGAACGGTTTCCAACTCATCAGCCGTTAGTAAATTAATGGTTTCCAGCATTTTTGTATGTGCCAGCGAGCCCAGCACATCATACTTAGCCATCTGTAAATCCAGTTCGCGGTCTTTCCCAACGGTAAAGCTTTCTACAAACTTATTTACATCTATATTTTTTTGCCAGATTTTCATTCTTTAATCTTTTTATAAAATCAGCCTTAGGTGGTTTAAGGTTCTATTACCGGTTTCAACATATTGATATATCCTTCTACCCCTTCGGCCACTTCTCTTACATATAAAAACTCATCAGCCATATGCGAGCGGCCGGAAAAACCTGGCCCCACCTTTACCGAAGGAATGCTTAGCAAGGCCTGATCTGAGGTTGTTGGCGAGCCATAAGTAGTTCTGCCCAAAGCAATACCTGCTTGTACCAAAGGATGATTTTTATCTATGGATGATGGTTTTAAACGAATGGAACGTGGGGTAACATCGCAGCTTACATTTGCGCGGATAATCTCTAAAACCTCTTCATTGGTATAAGCATCTGTTACCCGGACATCAACTGTAAAAGTACAGTTTGCCGGTACCACATTGTGTTGTGAGCCTGCATTGATAATGGTAACTGTCATTTTTAAGGGGCCAAAAACTTCAGATACTTTTGGAAACTGATAGTTTCTAAACCACTCCATATCTTTAAGCGCTTTATAGATTGCATTTTCACCTTCCTCGCGGGCCGCATGACCAGCTTTTCCATGTGCTACGCAATCCAATACCAAAAGTCCCCGCTCTGCAATGGCCAGGTTCATTTCTGTAGGTTCGCCCACAATACCGAATTCCAGTTCGCCCAAATCTGGCAGAACCAGTTCCAACCCGTTATTACCCGAAATTTCTTCTTCTGCCGTAGCGGCCAGGCAAATGTTATATTTTAAATTTTCCTGCGGATAAAAATAAAGGAAGGTTCCGATCAGGGAAACCAGACAGCCTCCGGCATCGTTACTACCTAAACCGAAAAGTTTATCACCTTCAATAGCCGCATCGTACGGATCGCGGGTGTAACCCGAATTTGGTTTAACCGTATCGTGATGTGAATTTAAAAGAAGTGTTGGTTTAGCCGGGTCAAAGTGTTTATTATACGCCCAAACATTATTCATTTTACGCTGTATTTTTACGCCCCGCTCTTCCAGATATTGGGCAATTAAATTTGCCGTTCTATCTTCTTCTTTACTAAAAGACTGGATGCGTATTAACTGACGTAATAAATCCAGACTTTCTTTTTGTATATTTTCAATCATATTTACGGTTTCCTCTTCAACAACCTTTACTTTATTTATAAAAACCAGCCGCAGCTTTACTTTTGCATAGGATCTGCAAAATGCGTGGCGATTAACCAGCTGGTTGAATTGTTTTAATTCAATTTTTATACGGCAATTTTCGCCTTAAATAACCTTAACCTTCACTGGTGTATAAATTGCCTGCTTTTAAGGCCGATAATTTAATCCCTTTTATTAAAGATGAGCTAAAGCCGTTGTGCTCCATTTCGTTTAAACCGGCAATGGTACAACCTTTCGGCGAAGTTACTTTATCTATTTCTGATTCGGGGTGTGTTCCATGTAATAAAAGTAAATCTGCTGCACCTTTGGCCGTTTGAACAGCCATTTTAAGTGCCTCATCGGCATGAAAACCAATTTCCACTCCGCCTTGCGATGCAGCCCGGATGGCCCTTAAGAAAAAGGCCGTTCCACAGGCACAAAGAGCCGTAGCAGAAGTCATCAGATCTTCGTTTATTTTAACCACTGCACCCACCGTTTCAAACATGCGTGTTACCTCTTCGATATGTTCTGCAGAAGCATTATCGCTGGCAATACAGGTCATCGACTGGC
>JASLGV010000027.1 GCA_030149995.1 Pedobacter sp. | reverse complement strand
TTTGCAAAGAATTTCTTGGAAACAGAACCTTCCTGTACGAATACACTATTTTCCTGATACTGATAATTTTGTTGTTCCATTGTTCAATTGTGTTGTTAAATTTTTTAAAAATAAACAATTAATTTAGTCTTTTTGTCAGCAATTCCTCAACTTTTTTAAAGAGTTGAAGAGGTTTGAGCGTTCTCCAAGGCATATGATCAAATTCCCCGCCAAAATTGATGTAGTAATCAATGTTGTTATCCCTGAATTCACGAATCACATGTTCGTTGAAGTTTAAGCCAACAATCCAGCCCTCATCTACCTCCTGGAACCATTCTTCGTAGTAACTGTCATCTGAAGCGTGAAAATTCAATACATTTTCGCCAATCAGGATAAATTTGTTAATGCCCTCATCCATCATAAGCTCGATAATATCGCGTTTTAACAGCATAATATCGTTGCTAATCGCATCGTTCCACTCGCCAATAAATTCTATAATGGCATACCCGCGGTCGTAATCAGCAAAAAGCACTTTCATGTAAAGGGTACCCGAACCAAATTCATCCCATTGCGGGTGAAGCAAAAAATTATAAATCTGCTTGTCAAAATATAGTTCTGAGTACTCTGTATTGTAAAATGGCGAACGCTCATCTTCTGCCGAGATATATTCATCTCTCCATTGGTAATAAGGCTCTATCTCGTGCATGGTTAATTTATTTTTAAAATGATTGAACTGCCAGTGTTTAGTGCAGTGCTTTTTGTCCGGCCTCTACAGCTTTACGAACACTTCCGTAACGGTTTAACAAATCTGCAGCCTCTTCATAAGCAATATGCAGTTCATCCATTACCATTTGCGTACCGCGATCTACCAGTTTATTATTGGTTAACTGCATATCAACCATTTTATTGCCTACTACGCGCCCCAATTGAACCATAATGGTGGTACTCAGCATATTTAAAACGAGTTTTTGTGCTGTTCCTGATTTCATACGGGTAGAGCCCGTTACAAACTCTGGCCCTACCACAACCTCAACCGGAAAATCAGATTCAGCTGCAATAGGTCCGCCTTCATTACAAACAATACATCCGGTTAAAACACCCTTTTGGCGTGCGGTATTCAATCCGCCAACAACATAAGGCGTGGTTCCCGATGCTGCAAGCCCAACCAGGCAATCTTTTTCATTTATATTATATTCCTGTAAATCTTTCCAGGCCTGGTTCACATCATCTTCAGCAAATTCAACGGCTTTTCTGATGGCCGAATCGCCACCTGCTATAATTCCAACAACCCAATCAAAAGGAACCCCATACGTTGGCGGACACTCTGAGGCATCTACCACCCCCAACCTTCCGCTGGTACCTGCACCGATATAAAAAAGGCGGCCACCATTTTTCATTCTTTCAACCACGGCTTTGGTTAGTTTTTCTATCTGAGGTAATGATTTTTCAACGGCATAGGCAACGGTTTTATCTTCATTGTTAATGCCCTGCAACACTTCCATTACAGACATCTGATCAATGTTGTTATATTTTGATTCTTGCTCGGTAACTCTGTTCATAGATTTTAGTTTGGCTAAAATTCGGTAAATTCTTTCTAAATACGAGGTTAAAAATCGAAAAATATCTGCTCAAAATTTAAACGCTCCGGATTAAAGCTGTTAATTATTATTAAAATTATAAACAAAATGCGATAAATAAAGGTTAAAAATTAATCAACCCGCTAATTTTCATAAATTTGCAGCGCTACCATGAAAAAGAATACCCGTTACAACCTGTTAATCGCCTTAAGTTATTCGATCATTTTAATAACGGGTATGTTTTTAGGGTATAAATTTCTTAAAGACCAGGGCTTTACGGTTCAGAAAAACAAGAAAGTAGCCAGCAACAACCCGGGTAAATTAGACGAGATCCTACACATTATTAACAAGAACTACGTAGACGACATTAACACGGATTCGTTACACAACATGCCGATCGACAGTGTACTGCACCAGTTAGATCCGCACAGTGTATACCTGCCGCCAACAGATGCGCAGGACATGGCCGACAACCTGGAAGGAAATTTTGAAGGTGTTGGATTGGAATACTACATGCTGAATGACACGATGATGGTTACCGGTGTTGTAAAAGACGGACCAGCTTATCAGGCCGGTATAAAACTGGGCGACAAGATATTAAGCATCGACAGTGCGGTGGTAAGCGGGAGAAACTTATCAAAAGAACAGCTTTCGGGTCGTTTTAAAGGGAAAGCCGGCACAGGCGTTAATGTTCAGCTGATCCGGAACGGGAGCCATGCCCCAAGCCGTTTAATGCTTACGCGAGGTAAAGTAAAAATAAGCAGCATCGACGCTGCCTATATGATTAATAATGAAACGGGTTATATCCGCATCAGTAAATTTGGTGCCGATACCGATATCGACTTTGCCAATACTGCGGCAACTTTAAAAGCCAAGGGCATGAAAAAACTGATCCTGGATTTAAGGGATAACGGTGGCGGATACTTTACTGCAGCAACCGCACTGGCCGATCAGTTCCTGCCGGAAAACAAACTGATTGTATATACCCAGGGCAAACATGAGCCACGAACAGATTATTACTCTACCGGAACCGGTACTTTCCAGCAAGGTAAGTTAGCTGTTTTAATTAACGAGAACACCGCCTCGGCGAGCGAAGTGGTGGCAGGTGCCATCCAGGACCTTGGCCGTGGTATTATTATCGGGCGCCGTTCTTTCGGAAAAGGCCTTGTACAGGAGCAGTTTGCTTTTGGCGATGGGTCTGCCTTAAATTTAACCATTGCCCGCTACTATACCCCATCCGGCAGAAGCATTCAAAAATCTTACAAAAGAGGTTATGATGCCTATAAGCACGAACTTGACGATCGTATGGTTGATGGAGAGCTTACCACCGATCGTACTTCTTTCCGAGATTCGGTAGAAAAAACAGAAGGTGTTACTTTAACCACCATACGCAAAAACAGAAATCAGGAAGGTGGTATAAACCCCGATATATTTGTAAAACTGGACACCGTTGGCTACAACAAGTTTTACGGAAACCTGGTGAGCAAAAAGTTACTTTCGGACTTTGTTTTCAATGTGCTTACCAGCCGCTATAATGCCGCTTTTGTAGAGCAAAACATTTCGACCTTTTCTATAGGTGAAACGGATTTTAAGGATTTCGTTTCCTTTCTGCAGCATAAGAATGTGGCCATCGATAAATTACAGCTGAATAATTCCAAAGTTATTATTCTGAACGATTTGAAAGCATTGCTTTGCCGCTATTACCTGGGTGATGTTGGATATTATAGAGCCAATAACTTAAACGACAATACAATTAAGCAAGCCTTAAACAGCTTGCAATAAATGTATTTTTACAGAAGTAACCTGAAAACATCGTAATATATATTAATATATATAATCCTCCTCCCGGCTAAATCGGAGCATCGCTCTTTCTTCAGCCATATTTTCTTATCCCAGGCAAATTAAAATCTCTCCAAATCAGAATTTAAAAACAATAAAACAAACACAAACAAAATTATATTCTTATTTAAAAATAAAAATCAATACTTTATTTTTAAAAGGTAACTTTGGATTAACATCAAAACAAATCCATCATGACCAATAATTTATCGGCTGCAGATGCCCGGCAGCTTCATATGCTGCTGGAAAAGGTAAAAAGAAATACCGATTTCTTTCTCGGTTACCCGGTTACAAAAGATTTCGACTACGCCGCTCTGGCTACATTTCTTCAATACCCGATGAACAATCTCGGTGATCCCTTTGTTCCTTCTACCTATGCCGTAGATTCGAGAGAAATGGAACGGGAGGTTATCCAGTTTTTTGCAGAACTGTTCAGAGCACCAGCCGATAATTATTGGGGATATGTAACCAATGGCGGTTCGGAAGGAAATCTGTATGGTTTATACCTCGCCAGGGAGCTGCATCCAAATGCAATGGTTTATCATTCTGAAGCCACCCATTACAGTGTGCAGAAAAATCTGCATTTACTGAACATGCAGAACATTGTAATCAGCAGTCAGGAAAATGGTGAAATTGATTACGAAGATCTGGAGCAGACCATGCGCTTAAACAGGCAACGTCCTGTAATTATCATGGCCAACATAGGCACAACCATGACGGAAGCACGCGATGATATCGGCAGAATTAAACAAATATTAAAGAAACTTGCCATCCAGCATTATTACATCCATGCAGACGGCGCACTTTCTGGCGGATACAGTGCTTTTATTGAACCACGCCCCTCATTTGATTTTGTAGATGGCGCCGATAGCATTGCCATTAGCGGACATAAGTTCTTTGGCAGTCCTATGCCCTGCGGCATCGTTATTGCCAAAAAAAGCAACCGCGACCGGATTGCCCGTTCCGTTGATTATATTGGCAGTATCGATACAACCATAACAGGTTCGAGAAACGGACACAGCCCTTTATTCTTGTGGCACACCATTAAAAGACTTGGTCACAAAGGACTTAAACAAAGAGCGCTGCACAGTCTTGAAACAGCTGCCTATACCGAAAGTAAACTTCGCAGCCTTGGCATAGCTGCCTGGCGCAACCCGCAGGCCATTACCGTAAATTTCCCGGCGCCACCGGCAGCCATCTGTAAAAAATGGCAGCTCGCTGCCGAACATGAAAATACACACATTATCTGTATGCCCAACGTAACCAAGGCTCAGATTGATTTGTTTATACAAGACCTTGCCAATACCCTTACAAAAAATGAAATAAAAATGGCAATGAATGTAATGTAACAAACTGAAAATGTTATAATTTGTCTTTATTAGAGATTAAACAATGTGGTAAATCCCTGAGCATAACAGGGCTGTTCTCATTTTAAAGACAAAATATATGAAAATCATTATTCTGGGTGCCACCGGCACATTAGGAAAAAAAGTTGCAGATGCCTTTTCTCTGCAACACGAGGTAATCCGCGTAGGTAAAACGGGTGGCGATTTACAGGTAGATATTACTTCAACCGACTCAGTTAAGAATCTGTTCGAACAGGTGGGTACCTTTGATGCCTTAATCAGCACAACCGGAAATGCCCATTTTGGCGATCTGAAAGAAATGAAAAGTGAGCAGTTTGCTATTGGCCTGAATAATAAATTGCTTGGCCAGATAAACCTGGTACTGATCGGGCAGCATTACATCGCAGCAAAAGGTTCCTTCACACTTACCTCAGGCATACTTGCCGATCTTGCCATTGCAAATGGTTCAGCGCTGAGCACGGTTAATGGCGGACTGAATGCCTTTGTAATGGCTGCTGCCGCCGAACTCAGCCCAGGAATCCGCATCAATGCTGTCAGCCCAAATGTTGTAGAAGATTCTCCTTCATTATTTGATTCCTTTCCCGGCGAAACACCTGTAACCATGGATAAAGTAGTTAAGGCATTTGAAAAAAGTGTACTGGGAATTGTAACCGGTCAGGTTATCCGCGTTTATTAGTTCTATAGAACAGGAAACCTGTTGTAAAGCTATTTTTGAATCAACTGACTTACATGTTGCGTTAAGGCCACAAAATCGGCTACCGTAAGCTGTTCGGCACGTTTTTCAAAGTAAATATGCTGATCCATTTTATCTTTAGGCATCACCGCCGAAAGTGCATTACGCAAGGTTTTGCGTCGTTGGTTAAAACCTGCTTTTACAACCCGCCAGAATAATTTTTCATCGCAATCCAATTGTTCAACCGCATTTCGGATTAACCGGATCACGGCAGAATTAACCTTGGGTGGTGGATTAAAAGTACCCGGTTTAACTGTAAAAAGATATTCAATCTTATAATAAGCCTGCAAAAACACACTTAAAATGCCATACTCCTTGCTTCCCGAAGGTGCTGCACAGCGTTGGGCAACCTCTTTTTGAAACATGCCCACCATTTCCACAACCTTATGCCGGTTATCCAGAATTTTAAATAAAATCTGAGAAGAAATGTTGTAAGGGAAATTTCCGATCACCGCAAACTGGCCTTCAAAAATCTGGTCAAAATCGAGTTTTAAAAAATCACCGTTAATCAAACGGTTACCCAGTTGGGGATATTTTTCATTCAGAAAATCAAAAGATTCTGTATCAATATCAATTAAATAAGTTTCCAGGTCGGTCCGCTGAAGCAAAAAATCAGATAAAATTCCCATCCCCGGCCCTACTTCGAGCACCTGATGGTATTTATCTGTATTGATGAGACTTTCTACAATCCGGTTGGCAATGCCTTTATCCGTTAAAAAGTGCTGTCCCAGATGTTTTTTTGCTTTTACTAAACTCATTCCTTCTATATTTTACCTTTAAGCGCTCAAAAATACAGCTTATATTGTATACCCAAGCCTGTTTATTGAACCAATT
>JASLGV010000015.1 GCA_030149995.1 Pedobacter sp. | reverse complement strand
CAAATATTCTTATTCCAAATACCATTTATCCGTATGGAGCAGACCGGGAACCCAAACCAAAGTATGCAGAGCAGGGAGCACTTAAAAAAGTAACGTATCCAACCGGTGGTTATACTACTTTTAGTTATGAAGGTAATACTGTTTTTGACGGAAGAAATTTTAAAAGAAAAGAAATAGGCAAGACTGCTCAGGCATTTACTGGAAGTTCCGATATTGTCCAATTTACTTTAGAAGAATCGCAACAAATCACTATTGGTTTAGAACGCATTTCGAATTTTAACTGGGGTGATGGAAATATAAGGGGAGAAACTGATTTTGAAATTTATGATAATTCCAACGGGCAAAGAGTTATGTTTGGGAGACTGGTAAGTCAAAATGAAAATTTGCCTTTTTATAAGGAGCTTCCTGCCGGTTCGTATATATTTAAGGTAATTGCAGACCGGTATGAAGATGAAATGCGTGGAACGATTAATTATTCGCGGCTAACGGATATTCCATCGGAAGGAAAACCGATTGGAGGAATCCGGGTAAAAACAATTAAAGATTATCCTTTATTTGGATTGTCAACAACCAAAGATTATAAATATACAGATCTTGATGGTTTTTCTTCAGGAAATGGAAGCGGGAATGTAATATATAATCAAGTTAGTTTAACTGAAGTTATCGAAGAAATGGCTGGTTATAGAAGAAGAAACGCGGTTTTGTACAGTTCTTCAATTGCTGAAAATGATTATTCGGGTGTGCCGTATTTTTATAATTCTGTTATTGAAACGAGTAGTTCAGCAAATGAGCAGTTGATTAAAAGATCATTATTTGATATCAACGATTATTATAATGCTCAACCTTATTTAAAAGAAACTATTTTATATAAAAGCCTTCCATCGGGTGTATTGCAACCTTTAAAACAAAGTACATCTGATTACAGGTTGGCTTTAGGTGTAAGCATTGTTTCGGTCAGGTCGGAACAGATATTTGATGTTACAATTACCAGATTAAGCTCTCAATGGGGTTATCCTGGTCCTCTTAAGGAATTTTCTCCTGTGATGACGCAATACCAGCAAGGCTGGGAATTTGCCAATAAAAATATTGAAACAGATTATACCGGAGTGGATTCAACCAGGACGGAGATTGCTAATTTATACAACATTGTAAGAAAGCAATTGGTTATGACCCGTCAAAAGGGTTCAGATGAAACAACCACTGTAACTAAGTTTAAATATGCGCCCGATTATGTTCCATCGATCAGTTCGGTTTTTACGGCTGCTAATGTTACAGGTTCAGTTTGGGAGAAACAGGTATGGAAAAAGAACGGAAATGATTCTGTTCTTGTAGGGGCCACAGTAACGCAGTTTAATAACCAATTCAAACCTGCCCAGGTTTATTCTATGGATTTGCAAGGGTTAACCGCTTTAAATAATGAATCAACCGCTTCTGGCCTTTTTAATTCTATTTTAAGCGATACAAGATTTAGTTCCAAAGCATATTTTAATTATGATTCTTTTGGACATTTAATTAACCAGAAAAAAGAAAAAGGGATTTTTCAGGGATATAAATGGGGATACGGAACTCCTGTAAAAAATTATCCGGTTGCTGAAGTTAAAAATGCATCCAATGAAGAAATATTTACAGAAAACTTTGAAGAGATTGCGGGTGAGTCTACAGGTGCTGCCCATACCGGTTTCCATTTCCATGCCGGAGAGTATGTAGTTCGTTGGACAGCTCCCAATAACCGGTCTTATACCATTGGATATTTTTATCTTTCTGGTGGAGCATGGAAATATAAAACTGAAAATTTTGTAAGTGGAAATCATGTCTTAACTGGAGGATCAGCTTACGATGATATACGGGTATTCCCTTCTGATGCACAGATAACCACATATACATATTTAACCGGTATAGGTATCGAATCTGTTATTGATGAAAAAGGTCTTACTCAATACTATGAGTATGATAATTTCAATAGATTAGCCTCTGTCAGGGATCAGGATCGGAACATCATCAAAAATGTTAGTTATCAATATAAAAAACCAGGCGGTGTGTTTTATAATACAGAGGTTTCAAAACCTTTCAAAAGCAATAACTGCAATAGCGGTTATGCTGGTGATGTAATATATTATACCATTCCCGCAGGTATGTATTCTTCAGTAATAAGTCAGGCCGATGCAGATAATCAGGCATTGGTAGCACTGCAAGCTGGTGGACAGGCCTTTGCAAATGCAAATGGTACGTGCAATGAAAAGATTTTTATATCATTTAACAACAAAACATCTGCATCATCATTTGGTTCAACAAAATCTGCTTACATAGCGGATATAACATTTTATAATACAGTTACGAAGATATTTTATTCTTTTGATAAAGAAGAAGTGGATGCAGGGATTAGTTTGCCAAAAGGAATTTATAACATAGAATTTAGCATTTTTGGAAGTAAATATGACTCTATGTCGGATATGGGATGGGGTTCATTAGCCTTTTTTTACGGAAATTCCTCAAAATGGTTCACATTTAAT
>JASLGV010000395.1 GCA_030149995.1 Pedobacter sp. | reverse complement strand
ATTTTTAATTCAAAAAATTTGCCCCAGCCAGATACAACATGGGTTTTTAAACCCAAAAAAACCGATAAAAAAGATCGCTTGCCAGCTGTTATCCTGTTACACGGATGGAGCGGTAATTATAAACAATGGAATAAGATTATGGATGCGCAGCAATATGCTGATGCATATGGATTCCTGATTATCTGCCCGGATGGCTTATACAATTCCTGGTACCTGAACAGTCCGGCAAAACCAGCCATTCAATACGAAAATTTCTTTTTCGACGAGCTGCTACCCGCCCTCGAGGCAAAGTACCCGGTTGATAAACAAAATATTTTTATCAGCGGCCTGAGTATGGGCGGCCATGGTGCTCTGTGGTTGTTCCTAAAAAATCCCGATCTTTTCAGAAGTGCCGGCAGCACCAGCGGAGGGGTTAACCTGCGCGATGCCATCGGGAAATTTGGTGTACCCGAACTTTTGGGCAACCCGGATCAGGACAGTGATATCTGGCTTCGTTATTCTGTTATCAGCAACATAGACAAGCTGAGCAACTCAAAAAAAGAAATTATTTTTGATTGTGGTGCCGACGATTTCTTTTACCAATCCAATAATGCGTTAAAGAAAAAATGCGACAGCCTAAAAATCAAGGCCACTTATATTTCCCAGCCTGGAGCACACAATGCAGCTTACTGGAAAAAATCAATTAAACAGCAATTTGATTTTTTTAAAACACAATACTTAGCAACGTCTAATAACCAGCTATGATGCCAGACCTTAGATCTCTTAATCAACCCTTTAACCGCAGCCTGAACGTTGAAGGAAAAGAATACCTCTATTTTGGCGGAACGGCTTATTTGGGTATTCCACAAAATGAGCAATTCGCTTCATTTTATATAGAAGGCATTCGAAAATTCGGATTAAACAATGGCACCAGCAGAAACAACAACATACAATTGGGTATCTACAATGAAGCAGAGGCTACAGCTGCCAGCAGATTTGGAGCCGCCGGCACCCTGATTACTTCAAGTGGATATTTAGCAGCTCAGCTCACCGTAAAAGCCTTATCAGATACAGGAACCGTGGTTTATGCACCTTCTACACATCCGGCCTTATGGACTGAAAATACACCAACAGATCATCAATCTTTTACAAGCTGGACACAACAGGTATCGGATCAGATACGCCATTCGCCAGAAAAAAACTGGGTACTGATTAGCAATTCCATGAACAATCTTTATCCGGAAATTTATGACTTCAATTTTCTAAAACAATTGCCGGAAGATAAAAACATTACTCTAATCGTAGACGATTCTCATGGCATCGGGATTAACCAGCAAGGCCGGGGTGTATACACTGCTTTACCCAAACAGCACAACATCAGACCAGTTGTGGTGGCCTCTATGGCTAAAGCACTCGGCGTAGATGCCGGACTTATTCTGGCAGAAAAAGAACTGATTAACAAGCTGAAAAACAGCAACGAATTTCTGGGTGCTTCTCCACCGGCAGCCGCCGCCCTTTATGCTTTTATAAAAAGCGAGGGGCTTTATACGCAAGCCTGGGATAAATTGCAGCGCAACATACAAATATTAACGCCTGCACTTGGTAAAGACTGGAAATACGTTCAGGGTTTTCCGGCTTTTTACACCGAAGAAGTGGGCATAGAAGAGCGGCTTTTTAAGAACCGTGTACTGATCTCGTCGTTTCCATACCCAACCAAAACAAGTGCCCCGGTAAACCGGATCGTATTAAGCAGCTGGCACGAGGAAGCAGATTTGACTACATTAATACGGGTACTCAGACAATAAATGCGAATCCTGCAATCAACAAAATGTTTTTTAAAGTTTCTCAAAAGGGATATCCATCAGATCGTATTGCTCCCAACCTTTAAAATCAAAATGCCACCATTCATTGGCCAGCACTTTAAACCCGTTTTGTTGCATGGTGGCAATTAAAAAGTCGCGGTTCTTTTTTAGTTCTGGTGCTGCAAAAGCATAATTGGCTGCTGCTGCCTTTTCAAAACTATCGTAAGCTGTAGGCATGGGTACTTCTTTACCGGTTTTTAGGTCAATAAGCGTTAGATCTACCGCACAGCCACGGTTGTGCTTAGATCCTTTGTTTGGATTGGCAACAAAATGTTTATCGCTTGCTTTATTGTAAAAAGCAACGGTTATGGTATAGGGTCTGTAACCATCAAATATTTTTAAACCATATCCTTTTTGTTTCAGCTGTGTCTGTATTTTTTTTAAGGCCTCCACAACCGGTTTGCGTGCAAAGGCTCTCGCCTGCTTATACATAACCTGCTGCATAAAATTATGCGTGGTTGCATACCGGATATCGAGGTTAATATCAGGAATGGCTTTTTTGATTTCTACAAGGGTATTATTGGGATTGCTTTTTACGGCTGCCTGGTATTGGTGGAAACGGCTAATCACCACAGGCTTGACGGGCGTTGCCTGCTTTTCCTGGGCAAACGTACTTACACCAGCAAGGGTAAAAATGGCCATAAAAAATACTTTCATACGCTTTATCTGTTTTTTATCCAAAATCTTTGGCTGTTGTTACGCGTTGCCTGCAATCCGGCTTACTGCTGGATGTTACTCATCCAAACAGGCAGGTACTTACTGATTGGAAACCACCAGCAATTCAAGGTCCTTAAAAGGCAGGTTAAACATATCGGCCAGGTCTTTATTGGTAACATTGCCCTGGTAAATATATAAGGCCTCCCGGATTCCGGGATTGGTCCAGATTAAATTTGTAATGCCGCCCGATTCGCCGATATCCAGTAAAATGGGTGCAAAAATATTCGTTAAGGCATAAGAAGCCGTACGTGGCACGCGCGAAGCAATATTGGGCACACAATAATGTATTACATCGTACTTCCTGAAAACCGGATTGGTGTGATTGGTTACCTCCGAAGTTTCAAAACAGCCTCCCTGGTCAATGCTTACATCAATAATAACAGAATGTGGTTTCATCCGGCTAACGGTTTCTTCCATCACCACACAGGGACTCCGGCCATGGCTTGCGCGAATGGCTCCAATCACCACATCGCAGGTTAATATAGCTTTATTTAGCACGATGGGTTGCATAACAGAAGTAAATACCCGGCTGTTTCCCAGGTTATTTTGTAAACGGCGCAAGCGGTAAATCGAACTGTCAAAAACCTTCACTTCTGCCCCCAGAGCAAGAGCGGTACGCGCGGCATATTCGCCTACTGTACCTGCCCCTAAAATGACAATTTCGGTTGGAGGTACCCCGGTAAAACCACCAAGCATTAACCCTTTGCCGCCGGTAACATTACTCAGGTATTCGGCCGCAATCAGGATAGAAGTAGATCCAACAATTTCACTCATGGCCCTGACCACGCTCAGTACATTGCCTTCATCCCTTAAACGTTCAAAACACAAAGCATTGATTTTTTTATGCATCAAAGCCTTTAAATAGGCCGGTTTAAGCGTTCCGGTTTGTAAAGACGACAGCAGGGTCTGGCCTTTATGCATCATCCCGATTTCATCCAGTGTTGGCGGGGCTATTTTAACTAAAATATCAGCCTCAAAAACTTCTTTTTTATTCCGGGTTATTTTGGCACCCTGCTCGGCATACTCGGCATCCGAAAAATTGGCAGCAGCACCTGCCCCGCTCTCCAGCACAACACGGTGTCCATTGTTTACCAGTAAAGCCACAGACAGCGGAGTGAGTGCAATCCTGTTCTCCTGAAAGGAGATCTCTTTTGGAATACCGATGTATAAATGATTTTTTTTATTTCTG
>JASLGV010000489.1 GCA_030149995.1 Pedobacter sp. | reverse complement strand
AGACGGTTCTGTAGATGTTCGTAAATTCTTAGACAACACTGTTAAAGGATTAACTGTAACAGCTTTCAAACGTGTACAATTAGGCGCATAAGCTTTCATTAAATATTAAATAAGAGTCCCTTGCAAAAGGGACTTTTTTTTTGCCTTATATTTGCTGTATTCTATAGAAGTTTAACGCAGCCCATATCACATTAATATCCTCAGCTTAAAATAGCACCATATGATTGCCATTAAAAATTCTAAGTTTTATGAAGAAAATGTACTGTTTGAAGGAAAAACAGTACTGATAGATGAGCATAAAATCTTAGACATTACCGATCTTCCGGTTGAAGGTGCAACCATTATAGATGCCGAAGGTGCCTACCTGACACCTGGTTTCGTTGATCTTCAAATCTATGGTGCCGGAAACAGCTTATTTTCGGCCGATCCGACAGTAGAATCTTTAACCATTATAGAAGATGATCTTCTGAAAAAAGGCACCACCGGATTTTTAGCCTGTATTGCAACCAATGCACCCGAAATTTTTAAAACCTGTATCGTCGCTGCTAAAGAACATAGAAAAACGGCTAAAAACTGCCTTGGAATACATTTAGAAGGTCCGTTTCTTAACCCTAAAAAGCTGGGTGCGCACCTACCTGAATTTGTTCATAAAGCAACACTTGATGAGGTTAAAGCTTTACTTGATTTGGGCGATGGTGTAATCAAAATGATAACCATTGCACCTGAATTACAGGATGATGCTGTTATTAATTACCTGATAGATCAGCGGGTAATTGTGTCGTTAGGGCATAGCGATGCTACTTATACAGAAGCACTGGATGCATACAACAAAGGCATTCAAACCACCACGCATTTATTTAATGCAATGAGCCCGATACATCATCGCGCCCCCGGTATACCGACTGCTGTATTTGATCACCCAACTGCAATGGCCAGTATTATTGCCGATAATGAACACCTCAATTTTGAGGTACTCAGATTCGCCAAAAAGCTAATGGGCGAACGCCTGTTCTTAATTACAGATGCTGTTACAGAATGCTCAAAAGGTGCTTATCAACACATCAAAACCGGCAATAAATATGTAATGCCAAATGGAACGCTTTCGGGATCGGCTCTAACCATGCCCCTTGCCGTAAAAAATTGCGTAGACTACTGCGATATTGATCTG
The DNA here is from genome assembly GCA_030149995.1 of Pedobacter sp. Taxonomy (GTDB): domain Bacteria; phylum Bacteroidota; class Bacteroidia; order Sphingobacteriales; family Sphingobacteriaceae; genus Pedobacter. The sequence continues at coordinate 2,291 of JASLGV010000489.1, read as the reverse complement.
CCGGAAGCCATTCGAATGGGCACACTATATCCCTCAAAGCTTCTTAAGCAAGATCTTTTTAATGGCAAAATTGCCAAAGGATACCGGGCAGATTTAACTTTATTAGATGCCAATCTGAACCTCAAAAAAGTTATTTTTAAAGGTAATGTCCTCTCAAATCTATAATGATAAAGATTGTATGCAAAATCAACACATCTTCAGAAGAATAAATTTAACGCTTTTATTCGTTGTTTTCGTAGTGTTATCTGCCTGGACACAAACCAGCAAACCCACTTTTAAAATTGTACCGCTTGGTGTTAAAGGCGGAGATGATGAAAGCAATCTCTCAGCTTATATGGTTGCTCCATACAACAGCAATAACTACATCAGCTTCGATGCAGGCACCATAAATGCGGGTATACAAAAAGCCATTGATCGGAACGTATTGAAAGGCATCAGTGAAGAAGTTCAAAGAAAACAAATAAAAGGTTATTTAATTTCTCACGCACATTTGGATCACGTGGCCGGCCTTATCATCAATGCACCTGCCGATACATCGAAAAACATTTATGGCCTAAAACCGGTTCTGAATATTTTAAGAGATAAATATTTTACCTGGGATGCCTGGGCCAATTTTACCAATGAAGGCGAAAAACCCCAGTTAGGCAAATACCATTATACCTACCTGGAAGAAAATAAAGTTTATCCCCTCGAACATACAGAAATGCAGGTACAGGCATTTGAACTGAGTCATGGTAATCCCTACAAAAGCACCGCTTTCCTGGTTTCATATAACAACAACTATGTTTTATACCTTGGCGATACCGGTTCTGATGAAATTGAAAAATCAGACAAATTGCAACTCTTATGGAAAGCCGTTGCACCACTTATTAATGCCGGACATTTAAAGGCCATCTTTATGGAAGTATCATTTCCCAATAAACAACCCGAAAACCAGTTATTTGGTCACCTTACACCAAAGCTCTTCTTTGCCGAACTCCATAAACTTAAAAGCCTTTCAACACCAGAAGCTTTTAAAAAAGTATCTTTTATTGTTACCCACATCAAACCACCATTAAGCGCGGATACAGAAATTAAGAAAGAGCTTAAATTAGCCAACACAGAAAACCTGAAATTAATTTTCCCGGAACAAGGCAGGTTTATTACCCTTTATTAGAATATTTCTGTAGTCTAAACGCACTAAATTTTTCCTGTATTTCCAGCCACACTAAATTTTTACATCATTTATAAATAAGCATTGCCAGTATTAAAAAATTGTGGCTATTTTTGGGGTCATGAAATACAAACGCATCCTATTAAAACTTAGCGGCGAATCGCTAATGGGCGAAAAGCAATATGGCATTGATAATGATCGTGTTAGACAATACGCTGAAGATATAAAAGCTGTACACGATAAAGGGCTTGAAATAGCCATTGTAATTGGGGGCGGCAATATTTTCAGAGGTCTGAGCGCAGAAAAAAGTGGTATGGACAGAGCACAAGCCGATTACATGGGAATGCTGGCAACTGTTATCAACTCCATGGCCCTGCAAGATGCTCTTGAAAAAGTAGGTATTAAAACCCGGTTGCTTACCGCAATTAAGATGGAACAGATTTGTGAACCTTTTATCCGTCGTCGCGCAGTGCGCCACTTAGAAAAAGGCCGTGTGGTTATCTTCGGGGCAGGTACCGGAAATCCATATTTCACAACCGATTCTGCAGCTGCACTTCGCGCCATCGAAATTAAAGCTGATGCGGTATTAAAAGGAACCCGCGTAGACGGAATTTACACGGCAGATCCGGAGAAAGATCCGAATGCGGTTAAATATGATCAGATTTCCTTTAAAGAGGTTTACAACAAAGGCTTAAATGTTATGGATATGACGGCTTTTACCCTTTGCGAAGAAAATCAATTACCAATTATTGTATTTGACATGAATAAAACCGGTAATTTCATGAAAATTGCTGTTGGAGATCCGATTGGAACGCTGGTAAAATAGCATTCAAAAAAATTATTATTTTTGCAGAAATACTGAAAATTATGAACGACCTCATAAAGTTACAATTATTAGACACGCAAGCATTAATGGATAAAGCCATTGACCATTGTGAATCTGAGTTAACAAAAATTAGAGCAGGCAAAGCTTCTGCAGGAATGCTTGATGGCATTTTTGTAGACTATTATGGTTCTTCTACCCCACTTTCGCAGGTAGCAAGTATCAATACACCTGATGCGCGTACCCTGATTATCCAGCCCTGGGAAAAAACCTTACTGGTGCCGATTGAAAGAGCTATACAGGAAGCAAATATTG
>JASLGV010000475.1 GCA_030149995.1 Pedobacter sp. | reverse complement strand
CCGGCATCAACGGCTGTTGTTTTCCAGTTGTTGGTTGGTTTGATAAGGCTGTATGTACCGTCTTTTAAGGTAACACGAACAGGCATGTCAAAGTCTTTTACCTCAGTTATCCAGCGATAAGATAATTTTTTATCCCTGATTTTATATTCAAGTACAGGCACTTTTGTATGGCGCAGATACTGGTCAAAAATTTTATTAAGTTTTAAACCGCTTTGTCTGGCAATATAATTTTCAATCTCTGCCGTGGTAACGGTTTTGTGGTAGAAAGTTTTGTTTAAGCCCCGCAAAATCTGCCTGAATTTTTCGTCATTGTTTACGAGCTGGCGAATGATGTGGACCATATTGGCACCCTTATAATACATGTCGCCCGAACCTTCCTTGTTAACGCCGTACTGTCCAATAATTGGAATATCGTTCAGGATATTTTTACGGATACCGATTACATAAGCTTCGCCGGCTTCCTTGTTTTCCTTACATTCGGTAAAGAGGGCTTCCGAATAATTGGTAAAGCTTTCGTGTATCCACATATCGGCAATATCTTTACTGGTAATGTTGTTGCCAAACCATTCGTGTCCGCTTTCATGTATGGTAATAAAATCCCAGTTCAGGCCATGTCCGGTACCACTTAAATCCCTGCCCTGGTAACCTTTTTTAAACTGATTTCCATAAGCAACGGCACTTTGATGTTCCATGCCCAGGTGTGGTGCTTCTACCAGTTTGTATCCGTCAGCATAAAAAGGGTAGGGGCCAAACCAGTGTTCAAAACATTTCAGCATCGGTTTTACGTCGGCATCCCAATGTGGACGTGCCTTGGCACTGTCTGTTTGCAAGGCCCAGAAATCGAGTGTTAAATTCCCGTTTTCGCCTGCATAGTTATCTGTCCAGTGCGCATATTTCCCTGTGTAAAAGGTAACATTATAATTATTAATCGGGTTGCTTACAAACCAGTTGTATTGTGCATATCCATCTGGTTTTTGAACCACATTTCTCAGGCGACCATTTGATACTGTTTGTAAGGTATTGGGTGCCGTAATGCTAATCAGCACACTGTCTGGTTCATCACTCTGATGATCTTTGTTAGGCCACCAGCTGCTGGCACCGAAACCCTGGCAGGCCACCGAAACCCATGGGTTTCCGGCAGAATCTTTTTTGAAAATAAACCCTCCATCCCATGGAGCACGTTTTGCAACAACCGGATTTCCGGAATAAAAAACAGTAAAACGTTCTTTACTTCCTTTTTTGATGGTTTGGGGAAACGTTACAAATACGGCATTGTAGGAACGGGTAAATGGAATCTCTTGTCCGCTGTATACAACCTTTTCTACTTTTAAATTTTCAAATAAATCGAACTGAAGTTTGTTGAAATCCTGTGTGGCTGTAAAAGCAAAAAGGTTGCTGCCGCTGATAAATTTGTTGTCAATATCTATCTTGACATCCAGGTGGTAATAATTAATGTCGTAGCACGTACGCAGGGGTGTTAAAGTGCCGCGCAGGCTATCGGCTTTTGAGTTTTGCTGTGCGCTACCCAATATCTGGGCTTGTGCAGCAAAGCCAAAAAACAGCAGGCCAAAGTAAATCAGTATATTTTTCATCTTGTTGTTGGTTATAAAATTTAATACAGGGGATCTGGTTAAAAAATACAATTGACCGAAAGTTACTTCCGGTCAATTCAATTTATTCTGTGGGTAAAAATACTTTATTTTAAAACAGATATGGTAATATAAGAGATGTTTAAACTGTCGTGATAAATTCGTTGGGTGGCTTTTTGAAAATCGGCCGGAAGGGCCTCATAAATATTCATGAATTTCTGCGGATTGCGGTCGGCCAGTGGAAACCACGAATTTTGAATCTGGATCATAATCCGGTGACCTTTCTTAAAGGTATGCGCTACATCCGGCAAGGGGTAATTTACTTTTGTAATGAAGCCCGGTACAAATGGTTCGGGATGCTCAAAACTGTTGCGGTATTTGCCGCGCATAATTTCACCTCTTACCAGCATCTGATATCCGGCCATTAGAATATTATTTGGATTTGGTTTCGGGTCTTCCGCATCTTCCGGATATACGTCGATCAGCTTAACCACATAATCAGCATCCGTTCCGGTGGTCGAAACCACCAGGTTTGCCAAAACAGGTCCGGTAAGGGTAATGTCTTCTGTAAGTGCATCTGTCTGGTAAACCATTACATCCGGCCGGGTAGCTGCAAAACGCTGGTCGTCTATCATATATTCGCGGCTTCTGCTGGTACGTACCCCATCCTGATAAGGTACCGGTTTATTGGGATCGCTTACATATTCGTCCCAGCTATCCGTTCGGCTTGCTTTTTCAAAAGCCAGCTTACCATTTGGCTGCAAATACAGGTTTTTGTTTTCTGTTTCTGCCGGTGGCCAGGTATTGAATTTTTTCCATTCGTTACTGCCGGTTATAAAGATATTGGCTTCTGCAGCATTAAATTCGCCCTTTCCTTTTAAATAGTAGTTAAAAAAAGGCAGCTCAAAATGTTCCTGGTAGTAGATGCTGGTCGGTTGTCCGAATTGGATGTCGCCAAAGCTGCTGCCGGTACTGCGCACCCATCCTCCGTGAAACCAGGGACCTGCAACGAGAATATTGTTGGCACCGGGATTTTGTTTTTCAATGGCTTTATAAGTAGCAAAAGTGCCATAAGCATCTTCGGCATCAAAAAAGCCGCCAACCACCATCACAGCAGGTTTTACCTGCGTTAAATGCGGAAGAATAAGACGCGCTTTCCAGAATGTATCCAGATTTGGGTGTGCAAATAAGTCGTTCCAGAATTTAATGCTGTCTGCAAAGTAGTTGTCTTTTAAATTTTTAAGTGATCCGGCTTCCAGATAGAAGCGATAGTTGTCTTTAATGGGAAATTTAAGTGGTTTAGGTCCTTTGTCCGGTGTAATGGGCGCCGGGCGGGGAACGCCAAAGGAGCTCATAAATTTGAAAGCATCGGCTAAAAAAAGCACCCCTTTATGGTGAAAGTCATCACCCAAATACCAATCGGTAACAGGTGCCTGCGGCGATACGGCTTTTAAGGCAGGGTGTGCATTCGGTAAAGAGGTGGTTGAATAAAAGCCCGGGTAAGATATTCCGTAAATTCCTGCCCTTCCATTGTTGTTTTGAATATTTTTAACCAGCCAATCGATTGTATCATAAGTATCTGTACTCTCGTCGATGGCCTTTTTGTTTTTCTTGTCCTTGATTTGTGGGCGAATGTCTTCAAAATTGCCCTCGCTCATCCACTTTCCACGTACATCCTGGTATACGAAAATAAAACCTTCGCGCATCATGGCCGGGAAGTTCCCCAGGCTGGTTTTGTATTTATCCGCTCCATAAGGCGAAACCGTATAAGGGGTTCTGTTAATTAAAAACGGATATTTTTTTGTCTGATCTTTTGGGATGTAGATGGCGGTAAAAAGCTTCACACCATCCCGCATGGGAATTTGGCGTTCTAATTTGATGTAATTTTCTCTTACATAAGCCGAATCGGTTTGCTGGGCAAATAATCGGGCCGAAAAAAATAAGCAAATAAGAACTGCGTAAAATTTCGTAAATTTCATTCAGGTAAAGGTTTAGTAGAATAAAATTTAAATATAGAACTTAAGCCGCAGATTCGAAAAAAAGCATTTGTCTTTATTAAAATGTTCTAATCTAATCGTCATGCTTATATCAGAATTTAGTTAAAAACGTTGTATTGAATAATCTTTTTTGTTTTCTAAACGTCTTATTATTAAATCATTTAAATACACATAAAATGAAAAAGTTAATGAACAGAGGTTTAATCATCATTGCTGCAGCAGCAATGGTAACCATATTGGGTGCAAATGATGCTTTTGCACAACGGGCAAGCCGTGCCAGTGGTGGTGGTGGCGGTGGTGGTCGTGGTGGCGCAATGAGTGCACCGCGCGGTGGAGGGGGTGGTTTTCGCCAGCCTTCTATGCAGGCACCTGTTCGTAGCGACATTTCAAGAGCGCAAAACAACAGCGTACGCGTTTCCCGTAGTTACGCCGGCGGCCGCCCCGGATATATGAACAGACCCGGATACCGTCCGGGATATATTTATCGTCCGTATTACGGCTACCGCCCATACTATAGCTACTATAATTTTTACAGACCTTTTATCGGTTTCCGTATAAACGTATTGCCTTATGGCTATTATCCTTTCTATTTTGGTGCCGATCAGTTTTATTATTCAGGCGGGTTGTTTTACAGGCAATATGATAACAACTACGAGGTTGTTGTTCCTCCGGTTGGTGCAGAAGTACCTACACTCCCTTCAGATGCTCAGCAAGTTACCATTAACGGACAGGTTTACTATCAATACAAGGGTGTTTATTATACCCAGGGCGTAAATGCCAGCGGAAAAACAGTGTACATTGTTGCTGGTAAAGATGGCGTTTTAAATACAGACAATGGCCCGGTTAATAACGGTCAGATTGGCGATATCATCGACCAGCTACCTGAAGGTTGCCGTGAAGTAACGATTAAAAATGAAAAATACTATGTATCACCTGATGATGTTTATTACGAAGAAATCATTAATGGCGATAAAACAGGGTATAAAGTAATTGGAAAATTGTTTTAGTTAGAGTTTATATATAGTTACAGGCTGTCTGAATATATTCAGGCAGCTTTTTTTGTTACCGGCTCTTGTTTCAGTTGTAACTGTTTATTAAAAAAGTTTATTTTTACAGCCTATACGAAGGGTGAAAATGATAAAATTACCAAAGCTTCCGATTGCGAACCTGTTTGTAATCCTTTTACTGTTAACAGGCTGTTCTGCCAGCAGGCAATTAACGTCTAAGCAGACCGAAACACAAATCTCGTCCTTAAAATTTCTGGATGAATATATTTTTCCTCATAATCTCGATTACCAGGGAACAGTAGTAGGCGGCTTATCGGGGATTGATTACGATGTAAAAAACAATCAGTATTACCTGATTAGCGATGATCCTTCGCAATTTAGCCCTGCAAGAATTTATACAGCAAAGATTGAGCTTAAAGAAAATAAGATCGATACGATAAAGTTTACCGGTGTACATTTCCTGTTACAGGACAATGGAAAACAGTATCCCAAGTGGGGAACGGACAAAACCGTTAAGGCCGATGGGGAATCTGTTCGATACAACCCTGTAACCGATCAGCTCATCTGGAGCAATGAAGGCGAGCGGCTCTTTAAAAACGGCGATAGCATCCTCATTCAACCTGCATTGACTTTCATCTCAACGGCGGGTAAATTCTTAGATACGCTGGCATTACCTGCCGGGTTCCACTTTACCAAACAAGAAAGGGGTGTTCGCAAAAATGCGTTGTTTGAAGGTGTTACGTATGCCGATAACTATAAAACCCTGTATGCAAGTTTGGAAGAACCGCGTTACGAGGATGGCCCACAGGCCTCTTTCGGTTATGATAAGGCACTTACCCGGATTTTAAAATTTGATGTAGCCAGTAAAAAGAATACCGCTCAATATGCCTATAACCTGGGCGAGCTTCCCGTAAAACCAAGTGTGGATATCGATTGGAATGTAAATGGTATTTCTGAAATTCTGGCTGTTAATAGCCATACGCTGCTGGTTATGGATCGGGCCTGGGCAAAGGGGCACGACGACCATACTTTTATTAAGCTATACCTGGTTGATTTGAATGGTGCAGAAAACCAGATCAATAATCCTTCTTTTGTAAGCAATCCGCCAAAACCACTTAAGAAAAAGCTGTTGTTCGATTTCGATACCTTAAACCGGCACATTGATAATTTTGAGGGCGTAACCTTTGGACCGAAACTTCCAAACGGGCACCAGACACTTATTTTTGTGGTAGATAATAATTTTGCAAAAGGGCAAACCGCACAGGTCTTTCTTTTTGAAGTGATCCCTTAAAATGGATCAGCGTACTGGTTTCTGTTTTCCAGAAGAAAAAATGGAATTAAATTGAAATTCAGCTTACAATCCAGCCAACAAACATTTCATCATTACAAGGCTATTCCGTACATTTGGTCATCAAAAAAAATAAGAAATTATGCAATACGATGTCGTTGTTATCGGTTCAGGACCGGGCGGTTATGTAGGCGCAATCCGTTGTGCGCAGTTAGGTTTAAAAACAGCAGTGGTTGAAAAATATAAAACTTTTGGTGGTACCTGCCTGAACGTAGGTTGTATCCCTTCAAAAGCTTTACTGGATTCGTCAGAACACTTCCACAATGCCGCACATACCTTTGGTACACATGGAATCAACCTTAAAGATTTAAAGGTTGATATGAAACAAATGATTGCCCGTAAAAACGATGTTGTTGCTCAGAATACAGCTGGGATTACCTACCTTTTCAAAAAAAATAAAATTGATTCGTTCGAAGGTGTGGGTTCTTTTGTAGATAAAAACACCATTCTGGTTACCAAAGAAGATGGTACAACAGAAACATTAACCACTAAAAATGTAATCATTGCCACAGGTTCAAAACCAACAGCTTTACCATTTTTACCGGTAGATAAAAAACGAATCATTACTTCTACAGAAGCCTTAAACCTTACAGAAGTTCCAAAAAGCCTGGTGGTTATTGGCGGTGGTGTAATTGGCCTTGAATTGGGTTCTGTATATGCACGTCTTGGAACGAAAGTTTCGGTTGTCGAATTTATGCCTTCCATTATCGGTACCATGGATGCCGGTTTGGGTAAAGAATTACAACGGGTACTTAAAAAATCGTTGGGCATGGAGTTTTTTATGGGGCATAAAGTTACCGGAGCCAGCGTAAAAGGCAAAACCGTAACCGTTACAGCCGACAATACTAAAGGAGAACCTGTATCTCTCGAAGCAGATTATTGCATTGTTGCCGTAGGTAGAACAGCGTATAGCGAAGGCCTTGGCTTAGATAAAATTGGCATTACCCTTGAAGAACGCGGTAAAAAAATTCCGGTAAATGAACACCTGGAAACAGCTGTTAAA
>JASLGV010000386.1 GCA_030149995.1 Pedobacter sp. | reverse complement strand
TGATAACATTGGAGATTTCCGTTACTTATCAACCGTAAGTGGAGGTCGTAACTATACCCTTGGTTTAGGTGCTTCAACCGGATTGATTAATGGTGTAAGTCCTGATGCGCTTTCAAACCCGGATCTTCGCTGGGAGCAAACCTCTTCTACCAACATCGGTTTTGATGCAACCTTATTCAAAAACTTTACAATTACCGTTGATTGGTTTAAGAAAAAAACAACCGATATGCTTTTGCAAATTGGTGTACCATCTTACGTGGGTAATACCGGACCAATTGGAAACATTGCAGACTTGACGAACAAAGGTATTGAGTTTGAACTGGGGTATGGACGCCGTTTTGGAGAATTTAATCTAAAAATGAGTGCCAATGCTTCGTTTATCAAGAACAATATCGACTACTTAGGTGATGATAAAGATTACCTGGGCGGTCAGACCATTACACCACAGGCACTGGAGATTACCAGAACAGCTGTTGGTCAGCCAATCGGTTCTTTCTACGGATACGTTACAGATGGGCTTTTCCAGAACCAGGCACAGATTAACAATTACAAAAATAGTTCAGGTGGCCTGGTTCAGCCTAATGCCAGACCAGGAGATATTAAATTCCTGGATCTAAACGGCGATGGTAAAATCGACGACAATGACCGTACATTTATCGGAAACCCAACACCAAACTTTACATACGGATTTACTTTTACCGGTTCTTACAAAGGATTTGATTTAACCGTGTTTGGACAAGGCGTTTCTGGCAACAAAATTTTTAATGGCTTGCGTCGTTTTGACCTTCCTACCTCAAATTATACTACAGCTATTCTTAACCGCTGGACAGGTGAGGGAACCAGTAATACCATGCCGCGTGTTACTTTACAGGACGACAATAAAAACTACAGCCGCGTTTCCAGCTTATTCTTAGAAGATGGTGCTTATTTCCGTATTAAAACATTGCAATTAGGCTATACTTTACCAACTGCAGTGGTTAAAAAAGCAGGGTTAAATAAGGTGAAAGTTTATTTAATGGCCAATAACCTGTTAACGCTTACTAAATACACAGGGTACGATCCGGAAATTGGCGGAAGCAGTTACGGTGTGGATCGTGGATATTATCCACAGGCACGATCATTCTTTGTTGGTTTAAATGTTGGTTTTTAATCTTTAAGGAAGACAATTATGAAATTAGGACACATAAAATATATTACGCTGGCACTGACCCTTTCTTTTGTGGCAGTATCCTGCAAAAAGGATTTTTTAGAGCTGAATCCACGCGGTACAGCCCTCGAAGATAATTTCTATAAAAATGAATCTGAAGTATATCAGGGACTTATTGCTGTATACGATGTAATGCAATGGGGTACTTCTGGCGGATATACCATGAAAATGCCACTTTTAAGTGCTGCATCAGACGATTGTCTGGCAGGTGGTAGTGATGCTTCTGATCAGCCGAACTGGGTGGCGTATGATAATTTTAAAATGGACGCGCGTATTGGCCCGCAGGCTGGATTATGGTCTAAGAACTATACCGGAATTAACCGCGCCAATTTAATCCTGAGTAAAATTGAGAAGTCGACAACTTTAAGTGCTGGTTTTAAATCGCGCGTAACAGCCGAAGCAAAATTCTTAAGAGCTTACTTCTATTTTGATCTGGTTCGTTTCTTTGAAAATGTTCCGTTAATTACGACTGTTTTACCAACTGCCGATTTATATACTCAGGTACAGGTTGGACCAGACCAGATTTATGCACAAGTAGAACGTGATTTGCGCGATGCATTCCCGAATTTACCGGTTACTTTACCGGATGGAGAAAAAGGACGCATTTCACAGGGTGCTGGTAAAGCGCTGTTGGGAAAAGTACTTCTTTATCAGAACAACAATGCAAAAATGGCTGAAGCAGCCAGTTTGTTTGAAGATGTAAATAAAGTTGGAAATGCTTATGGCTACAAGTTGCTGCCTGTTTTTGCCGATATCTTCAAGCCGGATAATAAATTTAACAGTGAATCCATTTTGGAAATTCCGCATTCAAATCTCGCCGCATGGGGTGATTGGGGTTGGATTAATGGTGGAGAAGGAAACGTTGCACCACAGTTTGTGGGTATGAATAGTTATAATGGCGACACTTATAGCAGCGGCTGGGGTTTTTGCCCGGTAACGCTGGATCTGGTAAATGCTTTAAAGGATGATCCTCGTTTTAGCGCAACCATTATTGATGGAAAAGCACTGATAGCTGCAGGGGGTAGCTATGATCCGCGTTACCAGAATACAGATTACTTTATTAAGAAGTACGCACCTTTAAAGGCATTCCGTTCGGGTAGTGGTACGGCAGAATTAAACTGGCCGATTAATGAAATCGAGATCCGCCTGGCAGATACCTACTTAATGGAAGCCGAAGCACTTGTACGCGGTGGAGGAAATGCAGGCAGAGCACAGGAATTATTGGACGCCGTAAGACAACGCGTTGGTTTAACAACTGTGCCCGTTACGCTTGATAACATTTACAATGAACGCCGGTTAGAACTTGCCACAGAAGGCCATCGTTTCTTTGATCTTGTACGTTCGGGAAGAGCAGAAACTGTTTTGGGCCCTTCAGGTTACACGAAAGGAAAAAGCGAGCGTTTGCCAATTCCTCAACAGGAAATCGATTTGACAAAAGGCGTTATCAAACAAAATCCAGGTTATAACTAATTGAAGAAAAAATCATGAAATTAACATATATTTTTAAAGAGAAGACCTGGTTTTTAACCATGATGCTCTTATTGGTATTAAGTGCCTGTAAAAAGAATGATAAAATACGCGATTTGGGGACACCTCCAACATCCGATCAGGTAAAATTTACAGCAACTCCAACGGCAAATAATGCCAATGTAATCAATTTTGTAAACCAGTCTCCAGGTTTTGAGGCGGTTTGGGATTTTGGTAACGGCAATACCGCAGTTGGTAACAATGTAACGGCATCTTACCCACTTGGTGGTAGTTATACCGTAAAACTGACGATTGCTACAAATGCTGGCTCGGCATCAAACACACAAACCATTGTGATTGCAAATACCAATCCGGCCATGCTAACCGATCCGCTGTTTACAACCCTGTCTGGTGGTTTATCGAATGCCGCAGGCTTTACATGGGTTATCGATCAGGCACAGCTCGGACATTTAGGTGTTGGTCCGGCTACCGGAGATGGATCTACTGAACCTGGGTGGTATCAGGCAGGCCCGAACGAAAAAGCAGGTACAGGTTTTTACGATGATGAAATGACCTTTAACATGAATAACCTGAAATATACCTATGATAATAAAGGTACTACATTTGCCAATGCGGCTAATGCCGCAGGTATTGGTGGCCCTGCAGGAGCAACAAGTGATGTAACTGTTAATTATACGCCGCCTACAAATTTAACCTGGTTAATTACAGAGATCAACGGAGCCAAGTACATAACCCTTTCCGGAGGCGGTTTCCTGGCTTATTACGTAGGCGTTTCACAGTATAAGATCTTATCTATCAATGACAATGAAATGTGGCTGCGTAGTTCTGATAAGGCAAATCCCGGCAATGCCTGGTATTTGAAACTTATTAAAAAAGGATACGTGCGTCCGGTGGTTCAAAAACCATTAAAAGAAGCTGATCTTTTGGATGATTTTGCAGGTACTGCAAATAATTCAATTGCCTGGACGGCAGAAAATATAGGATTTGTACATGCGTATGATAATCCTGCTAAATTCCCGGTTAATACTTCTGCAAAAGTTGGATATTATGAGCGACTGTCGACAGCAGATGGGCAATATGGCAACCTGAATGTTACCTTGCCTTACCGTTTCGATCTGACCAATGTAAATAAAATCAAACTAAAAGTATTTTTCCCAAGTGGTAATGATTTTACCAAGGTTAATCCAACAGTAGCCGTTAAATTGCAAAATTCATTGTTGGGTGGAAATGCATGGCAAACACAAACAGAAATTGTTAAAACACTTTCTGTAAGTGACTACAATACCTGGATAGAGCTTGAATTTGATTTCTCTGGTATCTCAACCATTAACCTTTATGATAAAATTGTGGTACAATTAGGAGGTGAAGGACATACAAATCCAGGCATCTTCTATTTAGATGATTTTAAATTTCAAAAATAATTAACCTTATAAGTCTGGAACAAGTGTTCCAGACTTACTTTCTATCCGAAAACCATATGATGAAAATTTCCTCCCGTTTTTTTAAGAAAACAGCAATTTTTACTTGCTTTATACTTGCCGCCTGCTCAAAAAGTAAAAAGGATGATGGTTTGGTTTATGTACCACCCACGCCGAATGTTCCGGTTGATAAAGGCTGGACTTTTGAAACCACACCAACCTGGAGCGACGAATTTAGCAATACAGGTGCACCACTGAGTTCAAACTGGGATTATGATCTTGGCGGCAGCGGATGGGGGAATAATGAGCTGGAGTATTATACCAATAGTTTGAATAATGCAAGTGTAGCTGATGGAAAATTAACCATTACAGCGAGGAAAGAGAATTTAGGCGGGATGAACTACACATCGGCACGTATGGTAACCCGAAATAAACTCGATGTGTTATACGGCAGGTTTGAGATTAAAGCAAAATTACCAAGTGGTCGTGGTACCTGGCCGGCAATCTGGATGCTTCCAACAGACCGTGCCTATGGAGACTGGCCAAAATCGGGCGAAATTGATATTATGGAGCACGTAGGCTATGACCAGGATGTGGTACACTTTAGTACGCATACTGAAGCTTATTATTTTAAAATTAACACGCAAAAGACCATTTCTAAAAGAATACCAGGTGCAAGTACAGATTTCCATTTATACCGGGTAGACTGGACGCCATTTGCCATCAGAGGATATTTTGACGATGTAAAAGTATTCGAATTTACAAATGAAGGAACCGGTTACAAAGCCTGGCCGTTTGATAAACGTTTTCATTTACTGCTGAATGTAGCCGTAGGTGGCGATTGGGGAGGGGCGCAAGGTGTAGACGATCAGATCTTTCCACAAAAGATGGAAGTTGATTATGTACGCTATTATAAGATGATCGATAAGTAATAAAAAAAGAACGGGAATAAATCATACCGACTTATCCCCGCATCTAAATTAACGCTCTCATTTATACAGACGCTTTAAACAGTTGTTTATTGTGTTGGGGTATAAAAAAATATAAAATATCAGGATTAAACAGCCTTTAAACAGGCTTTTTGTTGTAAGACAGGATGTAAAAAAAACGGGAATAAATCATGCCGACTTATCCCCGCATCTAAATTAACGCTCTCATCCATATAGACGCAATAAATGCTCATTTGTTGCACAATGGATAAAAAATATTTACGCCCGGCTTTACCGGAAGCTAAACAGCTTATTTTTTAGCTGGTGTTTTTTTAACTGGTTTTTCTCCAGTTGCTTTTGGAGATGGTTTTTTATCTGCTTTTTGCGATGTAATACTGGCAGGCTCAGAAACTTCCGTTGCTGGATTGGCATCTGCCTGTTGCAGGTAAATCTTTAAAAGCTGTTTTAAATAAACAGCAGGCGCAGGCATGTTGATGGTGGTACCCGGCTCTTTATCCTGCGATTGTTTAATATAAGCTGATTTTAATTTTCCCCAATCTTTAGAAAACAAGCGGATAAACATTTCTACAAACTGCTCTTCTGTATAGTTTTCAGGTAACTTGCCAAGTACAGCCTGGATTTTTTCTTCTTTTTTATGTAATACTGCCATTATGTTATTTTGAACAAAGATAGCTGATATTAAATAGAAATTGTTACTGACTGCCCATAAACTATTAAGCCTTTGCTTTGTTGAGTATTTATCGCTTTTATCGATGGTATCATTGGGTTCATTAATTAAACATGCATGCGCGTACTTTGGAAATACCTTCAACCACATAAAAAGCTGGTTGTACTTTCGCTTTTTCTGGCAGCTCTTTCTCAGTTGTTAAACCTGCTCGATCCGGTTATTTTCGGAAAAATTATCGATCAGTACGCCAGTAATAAAAATCATCTCAACGAACGACAATTAATAAGCGAAGTATTATCATGGCTTTTACTGGCACTTGGAATTGCGCTGCTGGCCAAACTTTTTAAATCCCTGCAGGAGTACATAACCCGCAAAACGGTTGCACGTTTTGGTATGAATATTTTTAATGATGGACTTAAACAAACTTTACGCCTGTCATTCCAGGAATTTGAAGAGAGCAGGAGCGGTACAACACTGGCTGTACTTCAGAAAGTCAAAACCGATGCTGAAAGATTTATAAATGCTTTTATCAATATTCTTTTTTCTTCGAT
>JASLGV010000396.1 GCA_030149995.1 Pedobacter sp. | reverse complement strand
TTCCGTAGCCCAGGTATATGGCCAGCTTCAGAAATTAGACCTTGATAAAAACTTGAGCGACATTGCACTCGTAAAACAGAACTCATTTTCAAAGCCGGAACAAGTAAAAGACCGTATTCAGTTTTATAACTTTTTAACCCTCGAAAAAAACTCGGCTGTTATTGAACGGACCATTTTTGCATTTAAAAATGAGCAGGTTAATACCATACAAGCAGGTGGTGCCATTCCTGCCGACGTTTCCAAATGGCCACAAGATGTAGCAGATGAAACGGCCATCCATAAAAATGATCCGATAGCCACTTTATACAACAAACTACTGGCCATCTATCAGGTACCGGCATACAGTAATTATAAGATCATCCTGGCAGATAAGCCCGTAAAAAAAGCCTTTGATCCGGCAATGGCCAATTACAGTGAGTGGGCTTTTAATTTTTTTACCAATGTATCTTCTTCCAAAAGCGGTCGTTCTACCGTTAGGTTAACTTTTAAAAACAATGCATTAAGCACAATACATCATACATACGAAGAATTCGACATATTTAACTAATACCCATTTCCTCAGGCTTCTTAAAAATTCTAAAAAGTCAGTGTACTTTGACCAGCTCAAAACGCACTGACTTTTTTATTTACATACGGTTTGCCGGTTGCTTTTATTTTAAAGAGCCTTCCACATCTCTCCATATAATTTTTTTTTACAGTTGCAACCCGCTGTTTGCAACAGACTTAAGCGTATGTATTTTTGAAAAAAAATGAGTATAGGGCCTTTAAAGCACGCCGTATTTACAACTATCCGTCTCCCCATTCACCCATACAATAACAGTCTTTATACAGGTATTTAACTGCAGGTAATAAAATCAAAAGTTTATAGACAAAAGAATCCCTACAACACACATCGGGTATACAGGTATTGCCGTTTTTCGTAGGTAATAAAATAAACGAGAGGCGATAAAATTTTCTAAAATAATTTAAAGAGAAATATTTTAGAACTCATAATCAATACCACCTCTTTACATCAAAATCAACTTTTCATTCTAAAATATCAAATTCACACTTAACCACACCGGCACCACACGCCTAAATAATCGGCAATTCAGGGAAAAAATCTTTGGGCGAACAAGAAAATACAGACGCAATTTTATTCAGCTGATCTATGCTATATTTTGTCCCGTATTTATGGCTCTCCACCTGACCAATAAATCCATTTGAAACATTTAAATGATTTGCCAGTTCAGATTGAGACATCCTTATTTCCAAACGCTTTTTTCTCACCTCACCAATTACATATATCTCTATTTGACTTTTACTGTTTGCGCTCATTCGCAGCAATTAAATGAATAAAAAATAATTAAATCACTTAGTATTACTAAGTGTTTTCAATTATTTTATTACTTTTGTCAAGCTTGCAAAGCTTGTGCCATTAAAGGGCCAATACGGCTTTCAAACCATACAAACACCTATATAACAAACGACTTTAAACAACGATTTAGAAAAAAAACATTCTGGACTTCTACAGATTTTTTCTTTTCTCCTACGGTGCTCAGGTAAAAAAAAGAAAGTTTTTGTCCGGTTAAGAGTTAAAAAATCAGCTAAAATGATCAATTCAGTATTAAAATACCATCCGCAAACGAGGTTTCTGTTTTTCGCTAAATGGATGTTGGCACTTACAGATATCTTTCTGATTAACCTCGCATTTTTAACTGCCCGCCTAACTTATATTCATTTTATTCATTTAAATCAGCCGGGTACAAACAGCATCCTCTCCGCAGATTTCATCATACTTGTCCTTAATTTAACCTGGTTGCTGGCCGCTAATTATTTCCAGCTTTATAAAGAACATACCATTATAAAACTCGAACATGTTTACCGCAGTACGGTAAAAGCCACTGCTGTACACATCCTTGTTTACCCATGCTTATTGTTTATAGCTGCCCACAACGAGGTGAATGCAATGACGCTTTTGTTGTTTTATTCCATCTGGCTTCTTTTTATGCTGATAAGCAGATTCATAGCCACTTATATGCAGGAAAAATTACCCAAAACATTAAACGGACGCAGATCTGTTGGCGTAATTGGTTCTACACAAACCGCACATAAACTGGCTCATTATTTCGAAAGCAACCAGCATGTGTACCGACTGGAAAGATTTATTGGCGAAAATGACCAGATCTATATGGAAGGTGGCATTCTTGAAAAAGAAAGTTTCGGCAAACACCTCACCAGGCTTGCTTCGGCAGGCGTTAAAGAAATTTTCATTTCAACAGACAGCAACCTGAACATCAGTCCGCAAGAATTAATAGAACAAGCCGATTTATATTGCATTCGCCTGAATTTTGTCCCCAACCTTCCGCATCACCTTACCGAAGCCGGCGACCTTCGCTTTCTGGGGGTTACCCCCATTATACGCTTCCGGAAAGAGCCTATGTCTGAAATTACAAACAGGTTTAAGAAACGTGCCTTTGACCTGTTCATCAGTCTAACAGCCATTATTTTTATACTCAGCTGGCTGTACCCCTTGCTCGCCATTATCATCAAGATACAAAGCCCCGGGCCTGTACTGTTCAAACAACTCAGGAGCGGGCGCGACAACCAGGACTTTTACTGCTTCAAATTCAGAAGCATGCGCATAAACACAGACAGCGATAAAAAACAGGCCGTTAAAGGCGATGCCCGTATTACACGCATTGGAAATTTTATGCGTAAAACCAGTTTAGATGAGCTGCCGCAATTTTTTAATGTTCTGATGGGGCAAATGAGTGCCATCGGGCCGCGCCCGCACATGCTTGCCCATACCGAGCATTACAGCCAGATTGTAAAACAATACATGGCACGCCATTATGTAAAACCAGGCGTTACAGGCTGGGCACAGGTAAACGGCTTTAGAGGCGAAACAAACGAGCCCTCCCTCATGGAAAGCAGAGTAGAGCACGACATCTGGTACATGGAAAACTGGTCGCTCATGCTCGATGTTAAAATCGTTTTTCTAACCATTATCAACATGCTTAAAGGAGAGCAAAATGCTTTTTAACGCTTCCTTCCAGTATTTATGAACGCTTTTTTTTACCACAAGAAAAAATTTGATCTGGCCTGGATGAAGACCGATCTTCACAACCACATCTTACCGGGCATAGACGATGGATGCAGCACCATTGAGCAATCCCTTGATTGTATACAGGGACTGGCCGAACTGGGCATTCAGAACCTGATGAGTACCCCCCATATTTTTAATGCCATTTATCCAAATAATGCGCAAACCATTAACAATGCCTTATTGCAAACGGTAAACGCCCTCCGCACAAGTACGCTCCACTCATCTTTAACCCTGGGTGCCGCCGCCGAATACATGGTAGATGATTATTTTATGCAGCTATTAAAAGACGGTGCCAGCCTGCTTACCCTCCCAGGAAATCTTTTACTGATCGAAATGTCTTACCTGCACGAGAGCCCCCACATAGAACAAAGTATTTTTGAATTGCGCATACAAGGTTATACCCCCATTCTCGCCCATCCCGAGCGTTATGTATTCTACCATCAAAAGCCTGCAAAAATACAGCGTTTGCAAGATATGGGTTGCTTATTACAGTTAAATCTCCTGTCTTTAACGGGATATTACGGCCCTGCAGTAAAAAAATGTGCTGAATACCTGGTCAAAAACCGGATGATCAACTTTATCGCAACAGATCTCCATCACCAGGCCCATTTAAAAGCCATTACCAAATTTGCAATCAACCACGATATCCAGCGTATGCTGGCACATTGTCCTATAGATAATCATTCCCTTACCGTTTAGTTCTTTAGCAAAAATGAAAATCAAAAAACACATCCTGTTTTCTTTAATGGCCATCCTCCTTGCTTCCTGTACCATTACCAAGAAAACTGTTTATTTCAACGACCTCAAACCAACAGATACCTTAGCCATTAAGAAATCGGCCTTGTTTCAGGAACCCACCATAAAACCAGATGACATCCTGAGCATATTAATCCTTACCATAGACCCAAACAGTACGGTTTCCGTTAATCAAACCGCTACCGCACAGGCCATTGGCGCCAGTTCTGCTACACAGGCAACCGGTAACCAGCTTATTTCGGGTTTTTTAGTAGATAAAAACGGTTACATAAACATTACCCTGATCGGCCCGCTAAAAGTAGCAGGATTAACCACTTTCCAGGCCCGCGAGCAGATCGAAAAAGCCGCAGCCAGGTACTACAACAACCCAAATGTACAGGTACGCTTTGCCAATTATAAAATTACTGTTTTGGGCGAAGTAGCCCGCCCGGCTACCTATACCGTACCAAACGAAAAGGTTTCGGTGCTCGATGCCCTGGGACTTGCCGGCGACCTTACCATCTATGGCAAAAGAGAAAATGTACTGCTTATCCGCGAAAATGGCGATCAGAAAGAATTTGTACGGCTTAACCTGAACAGCACCGAACTGGTTCACTCCAGTTATTTCTATTTAAGGCAGGGCGATGTGCTGTACGTAGAACCCGGAAAAGGAAAAGTAGCCGCCAACAATGCTGCCCGTACACAAACCATCTCAGTTATTACAGCTGTAACCTCCCTGCTGGTGGTTATAGCCAGCAGGCTTTTTTAAATTAAGATTATCTACATCCCTCAACTCCTATACCTAAGTTATACATCCATGAATACAAATTTACAGGAACAGCTTGAACCCAGCATAGCCAAAGAAAGTGGTCAGGAA
>JASLGV010000374.1 GCA_030149995.1 Pedobacter sp. | reverse complement strand
ACCGCCCCGCCGGCCCCTGTGCTTATTGCCATCGGGATAAAACCTAAAGAGGGTACCAGTGCGGTCATCAATACAGCACGAAGCTTGGATTTGGTTGCATGGATTACAATCCGTTTTACATCTGTCCAGCCTTCTTTTTTTAGCCGGTTAAATTCAGTAACCAGTAAAATTCCATTCAGTACAGCCACCCCAAACAAGGCTATGAAGCCCACACCTGCCGATATACTGAAAGGCAAATCTCTGATCCAAAGGGCCAGAATACCTCCGGTAGCAGATAAAGGAATGGCTGTATAAATCAGCAAACCTTGTTTTACAGAATTAAAAGCAAAATAAAGTAATAGGAAAATCAGCAGCAATGCAATCGGTACCACAATGGCCAGCCTTGATTTGGCCGCTGTCATGTTCTCAAAAGATCCGCCATAAGAAATGGTATATCCTCTGGAGAGTTTAAGTTGCTGTGCTGCTTTCAGCTGCAATTCTTCTACAATCGATTGTACATCGCGGTCTTTTACATTAAAACCAACAATAATCCTTCTTTTGGTGTCTTCGCGCTGTATCTGGTTTACACCTTCCACCTCTTCAATATTGGCCACCGTACTTAATGGAATCTGATTACCTGCCTTGGTTAGAATCATCAGGTTTTCTACATCCCTCATATTCTTTCTTACCGATTCGTCCAGGCGAACAACCATGTCAAAACGTTTTTCACCTTCGTACACCTGCCCGGCAATCTGGCCGGCAAAAGCTGTATTCACCACCCGGTTTACATCGCCAACATTTACACCGTATTTTGCCATTCCATCGCGGTTATATTTAATAACTACCTGAGGCATACCGGTAACCTGTTCTTCATAAATGTTAATGGCCCCTTTAACAGTCCCGATAATGCTTCCCAGTCGTTTGGCATACCCGGCAAGCGAATCCAGGTCTTCGCCAAAGATTTTACACACCACATCCTGCCGGGCACCTGTCATCAATTCATTGAAACGCATTTGTACCGGGAACTGAAAGCCTACTGTTATTCCGGGAATCACCTCAACAGCCCTGGTCATTTTAGCACTCAGTTCCGGAAAAGTACTTGCCGAGGTCCATTCTTTTTTCGGTTTTAAAATTACCATCATATCACCGGCCTCAAAAGGCATGGGATCTGTTGGCACCTCTGCACTTCCGATTTTAGTTACGATCTTTTGTACCTCCGGAAATTGTTCCAATAAAATTTTAGAAGCTTTCTGTGTGGTTTCAATCGTATTGTTTAGGTTACTTCCCGTTAATAGGCGTGTTTCCACGGCAAAATCACCTTCTTCCAGCTGAGGAATAAATTCACCACCCAATGTTCCCATGATGAAAACAGATAAGGCAAAAAGCAAAACTGTAGTGGTTAAAATCAGCTTTGGAAATTTAAGTACCCTGTTTAACAGCGGTTGGTACCGGCGTTCTAACCAGGCCATCAGTTTATCTGTAAGTGTTTTTTTATGACTGATTTTTTTATTCAGACACAAAGCCGACATCATGGGAACATAGGTAACAGACAGGATAAAGGCGCCTAAAATCGCAAACGCAATGGTCCAGGCCATCGGCTTAAACATTTTACCTTCGATCCCCTCCAAAGAAAGAATTGGCAGGTACACGATTAAAATGATGATTTGACTGAACACCGCAGACTTAATCATCGAACCGGTCGATTTCTCCACTTCCGTGTCCATTTGGTTTTGACCAATCCGGTTAATGCTTCTGAAATGTTTACTATGAGAGAACCGGTGTAAAATGGCCTCCACCACAATCACCGAACCGTCTACAATTAAACCAAAATCTATCGCTCCCAACGACATCAGGTTTCCGCCCACACCAAACTTATTCATCAGTATAATGGCAAACAGCATAGACAGCGGAATAACCGACGATACAATCAAACCTGCACGTAGGTTCCCCAAGAAAAAGACCAGTACAAAAATTACAATCAACGCGCCTTCCATTAAATTGGTTTCTACGGTACTGATGGCATTGTCGACCATTTTTGTCCGATCCAGGAAGGGCTCCACCACGACCCCTTCGGGCAGCATTTTTTGGATCTCCGCAATTTTATCCTTCACCCTTTTAACCACTACAGAGGCATTCTCGCCTTTCAGCATCATCACCACCGCACCGGCTACCTCGCCCTGCGCATTGTAGGTCATGGCACCATAGCGGATGGCAGAACCATATTGTACCCGGGCTACCTGCCCCATCAGTACCGGCATGCCATTATCAAGCGTTTTGACTACAATTTTTTCAATATCGGCTAAGCTCGTGGTTAAGCCTTCACTTCTGATGTATAAAACCGTAGGTCCTTTTTCGATATAAGCACCTCCTGTATTTTCGTTGTTCTTTTCTAACGCATCGAAAATATCAGAAATGGTTAACCCAAATGCTTTGAGCTGATCTTGTTTAACAGTCACCTCGTATTGCTTGAGGCGGCCGCCAAAACTGGAAACCTCGGCCACCCCTTCTGTACCGAGCAGCTGGCGTCTTACAATCCAGTCCTGAATGGTACGGAGTGCCTGCTCGTCGTATTTTCCTTCGTAACCCTTTTTGGGACGTACCACATATTGGTAAATTTCGCCTAAACCCGTTGAAACAGGAGCCATGGCCGGCGAACCAATGCCCTGAGGAATTTCCTGCTGTACTTGCTGAAGCCGTTCGGCAATTTGCTGCCGGGCCCAGTATACATCTGTTTCTTCATTAAAAACGATGGTAACGAGCGAAAGTCCGAAGCGGGAGAAACTCCTGATTTGTTTAAGACCAGATATGCTGCTGCAGGCCTGTTCAATCGGAAAGGTAATGAGGCGTTCAATATCAGGCGCCCCAAGCGAGGGCGATACGGTAATTACCTGCACCTGGTTATCGGTTATATCCGGCAGGGCATCAATAGGCAATTTGGTCACCTCATAAGTGCCCCAGCCCACAAGAGCCAGCACAAATAAGGCAACGATCAGCTTATTCCGAACGGAAAAGCCGATAATCTTATTTAGCATAATAAATTATTTAAATGGATCGACATATATTTCAAGCCCGTAAAAAACCGGCCCTGAAAAAAACAAGAAAATAGGTAGAAGTCTAATCCACTAAAATTGGAGGACGGAAAAGGCTGCCAAAGGTAGGACTGCTGTATTTACGTTCGTAACCAAATGAAGCAGGCGATAAAAGATTTAAACAAACAGCCTTTAACAGAATGAATTTTTCGGCTGGTACGCCAATGGATATTACCGGATGGCCATCCAGCTTTTTGAAAGGAAGCTTCATATCTTCCTCATCATCGTTATCGTCCAGATCCTCACCAAAATAATGCATTTCCAGAAAATCCATGAAACTGATCTGCGAATTTAACTGATGATGCTGAATAAAATGTATGACAAGCTGAGGTGCTTTAATCACTTCGCGGATGGAAGTGTTTAAAAAGAGTACAGGGAACAGCAGAAAAATCACAATTTTGTTCACCCTGCAAATATAATCAAGTGTATATTGAAATCAAGCAGCTTAAGTTATCATGTCTGTTACTTTACAAAAAATAAGGCAAGTTCAACTTTCGCTAAAATGAATGAACATTACGGCAAAAGTTGAACTAAACAGGCAGATATCTTTAAAATACCTGTGCAAATTCCAATGCAAAATCTTCCAGTTTAACCGGACTCAGTTCTGCAGGTTTATGGTTAAAATAATGTTCATATAATTGACCACTTCCCATCGCCTGTCCCATTTCCACATAGCTTTTAGCCATCGGTTCCGACATGCCTGCCCCGAGTAGTCCTTGCAGTGCATCTTCATCACTGAAAGCAATCCATGGCAGTTCAGGTTTCCCGATGGCCTTTCCAATTACTTTGGCAATGTCGGCTGCTTTACGCTCATCACCAGCTATATAACGAATACTTTTACCGGTAAAAGATTGCTGTAATTCTTCGGCTGCAGCGGCTGCAATATCTTTTGGATGCACCAGTACCAGAGTCGTTTCTGCGGCATAGTTCGATCCTAAAATACCTGCATACTTAATCATATCCAGGTTACCAAAGAAATTGGTGTAAAAAAATGCCGCACGCAGGTGTTTTACCGCAACGCCTTCCAGCTTATTAAATGTATTTTCTACATCGTGCAAACCTGCAATAGGTCCCGTACCTCCGGTAAGGTCAGCGCCAATACTGCTTAGATTTACAACATGTTTAACACCAGAAGCTTCAATAGCTTTTGCATATTTTTCGCCTGTTCCAGCAATAAAGGCCCGGATATCCGGTGCACCGAAATTTGGTGGAACCATGGTATATATGGCATCTTTCCCTGAAAAAGCTTGTGTTAAAAAACCGATATCTTCTACAGAACCAATTGCGGCTGTTGCACCCAGTTCCTCGATCTCTTTAACTTTATCTGCATTGCTGCTGATTACGGTAACCTGATGTCCGGCAGCAAGCAAAATCTGAGTCAGTGGTTTACTGATATTTCCAAGTGATCCTGTGATTGTAAAATTCATGGTGATATATTTTTAAATTTTCCATTACAAAAGTAAATTTGTACTTACTTTTAAACAAGTACTTACCCTAAAGTATGTATCTATGACAGCCATTAAAGAAAATTCTACCCAAAATTTAAATAAGCAGGTTTCCATTACCTCCTGCCCTGTTACGTATGTAATGAGTAAAATTGGCGGGTATTGGAAACCCATTATCCTATATCATCTTTCTACCGGACAAAAACGTTACAGCGAGCTAAAACGCGCCATTCCAGAAATTACGGAAAAAATGCTGATCCAGCATTTAAAACAATTGCAGCAGGATAACCTCGTAATCAGAACCGCCGAGCCTGTTGTACCACCTTTTGTAACCTATTCTTTAACGCAATCGGCCATGAAACTACAGGCTGTTTTAAATGCCATGGCCATTTGGGGTTTGGAAGAGATGCAGGGAAAAAACCAGCAGGCCTAAAAGTTAAATTTTCATGTTTTAAAATCAATTACCCAGCATCTTTCCTTCTTTAAGTAATTCCTTTTCTATCGCACTGTTTAGCAATGTTAAATTTAGTATCGGCTTTTCCTGTTGATGCAAATACAGGGCACAGCGCTGCATTACATTAACCATGCTTCCGCCCGATAATTTATAATGGCTGATATCCAGGAGCAGATTGGGATCACTATTTTCAAGCCACTGTTTCGGCATCATTTGTTGCCATAGGCGAAGCCGCAGCTGTTGGTCGGGCATAGGAAAATACAGTACAGATTGAAAGCGGCGGAAAAAGGCTTCGTCTAAATTATCTTTTAAATTGGTGGCTAATACAACCACGCCCGGAAAATCCTCAATACGTTGCAGCAGATAAGCGACTTCCTGGTTGGCATGCCGGTCGTTGGAAGAGTTGGTTTCCGAACGTTTACCGAATAGTGCATCCGCTTCGTCAAAGAAGAGAATCCAGTTTTGATGTTCGGCACGATCGAAGATCCTGGCCAGGTTCTTTTCTGTTTCGCCAATATATTTCGAAACGATCATCGATAGGTCGATACGATACACTTCCACATCCTGTTTTTTCCCTAATAAGGAGGCGGCTAAGGTTTTTCCCGTTCCGGGGGGACCATAGAACAAACAGCGATAGCCGGGCTTAATATATTTGTTGAGTGCCCAGCGCGAACGGATCGCTTGTTCATGTTCCAACCACTTTGAAATGTTTTCCAGGTCTTCCAATAAATGATAGGGAACTACAAGATCGCTCCATTCCAACCGTGTTTCCATTCGTTTGGCCGGAAAGTCACTACTATAATCGGGGCGATAATTGCCGTTGTTAAGCACTTTTGCCAGAAACTCATCTGACACACACAATTTCCCACTTAAAAATGGCTCTCCAGTACCCTGCCCCTCTAACCGTAAGATATTTTGCTGATGAAACCAATGTTCTTTACTGAACAATTGCATGACGAGCAAACGGCTTTGCGGGTTGTCAACTCCCAATAAAAAAGCAGCTGTTTCTCCAGTTGGTAGAAAACCATTATGCACAGTACCTTTCCACCCTCCAAATTCGGTATAAGGGCGGTCCAGCTCTTTGTTCTGGATAAAAAACAGATCCAGTGCCTGCGGGTTAACGTGCGGCATGAGCGCCAACAGCAAAACCATTTGCTCTTCCCAGGATAATTCCTGACCTGTCAAACTTCTTAATTCTTCTCCATTCAGAGGAATTTCGTGCAGGGAAGTGTATTTGCTTTTCTGCTTGAAGTAAAGGGAAAAGGCGGTGTGGAGAAGGCTTAGGAAGTGAGGTTGTATCATAAAGTACTTTGATTATTAAACAAACGTATTATCATTGTAATCAAAAATTTCTGCTTATGGGTTTTATCTTAGTATGTTTCTTTGCATAAAATTGGTTCTTTGAATCACCTAATCTTTTGAACTGAGAGCTCATTTCGTAATCGACTGTTTTTTACCTCATGTATTTTTACAGCTTCCTTTTCAGGTTATATTAAAAGACATGTTTAATGGCTCTTAGGTTTTATCAACTATTGTTAAAAAACTTATTAATAACATAGTCACTGCGCAATTCAGCAACATTCATCATAGGTTTATACTTATCATTTAATATCGGTGGTAGCATAGTATCCTTGCGAACGCCAATTCCTGAACCAAAAGTTTCCTTTCCAAATTCAGTACTACCCGGAAAAACGATCACATTCGACAAAATCCAACCCGTCATATTATTGAGTTCCTGCATAATAGGCGTTGCTGCATTTGTGACCGGTGTTCTTACTACAGATTGCATGCGCACAAGCAAATCATCTAACCAAGGCTTAAAGGTATCATTATGATATTCGTAAAATGCTTTGTAACCAGCCGTTTCATCTTTTAGCAGTTCCTCTAACCTACTAACATGGGTTTCGAGAGCTGATTTTTCAGGAAAGTCACTTTTTAAAATTTCATTAAAGCATTCTTCAGTATATTCGCTACCAAATGCTTTCTGAATCTTTTCATATATAGTTTCAGGCGGTTTTGGCATCATTTCTTGTAAGGCCGAAATATCCTCTTCAAGTTTTTCCTTCGTGTACGCGAAAGCGGCATCAACATCGGTTTTATCTATCGAGTGTTTAAACGGATTCAAAATATTAACAGGAGAATCCTTAACCCAAACACCATACAATTCTTTAACGGTTGAGGCCAAATCAAAGCCCTCTCGATTTGGTATTAAATTATCCTTCATCCGAGAAATATCAAATGCTGCAAAAAGGTTAACATAAACTTTAGCCAAGTGAATTTTGGCTTCGGGTGAAGATGTACCAGTTAGTTTGGCTAATATTTCTTCATAACGAGTACCCAATATGCCATTTTCTGCAGTTCCTTTATCAGCGTGCCTCATCACCTCAATTAATTTAGCGCTTTCTTCACTGGTTAAGGAGATGTTCATTTGAGAATAAACCCCTCTTCCCTTAAATTTATCAACGTCACTTTTATCAGCAGTCCTCACCATTTCATGTCCCTTCTCCAATATCCACCCATCGCCAAATCCCTTTCTACTTAAATCGCTGCAAAGTTCATCCATGCTTTTTCCAGTTACGTTACCAATTGCTCCAATCTCCGTTTGCGCTTTGCGGAAAATGTGACTAATTGCTGAGCTATTAGGTCCACCGCCAATACGATTTCTAAATAAAAGTGGTGGAAAACCTATTTCTAATACACCACCAGAATCCGTTTCCAGGACAAAGGGAAGATTAAATAAAGGAGAGAAATTATTTGATTTAGCCAAGATAATATGTGAAGGCATGTCTTCTTGATTGTGTTTTCCAAATTCGAACTCAAAACCAACACTCCGATGGCTTGAATACAG